>NZ_DAINNK010000103.1:0-14374 GCF_036735925.1 Povalibacter sp. | reverse complement strand
TCACGATCGGCAATGCCGTCGCCATTGGCATCCAGCGCGAACAGCGGCTGACCCGCATTGTTCATGGCCCTGAACGGATTGCCGGGATGGTAGCCGGGAATGACGCCATTGGTGAGCATCTGGTGGACGGCCTTCGCGTTCGCGCCGAAGTCGACCGGCGAGCCACGGCGGGTGTCCGTGCGCTGATTGAAGATCGTCTCGACGTTGAACGTCACGCGATCACCGAACTTGTGATCGTAGTGGAGATAGGCCTTGGTGGCGTCCAGTTCCGGCTGAAAGTCCCAGAACTCGCCGTAGTAGAACGAGCAGCTGGAGGAGCCGTTCGCGCCCGGAGCCACGGTGCCGAAAGGACGGTTGCCCGGGATGGAATGGCGATTGCCCGGGTTGTTGGTCTGGTTGCCGCAGGTGGGATCGGCGAGCGAGATGCTCGTGCCGGTGAGCACACCATTCGCGTCGCGCTGCGGCACGAGGTATGAACCCGGGTGACCCGCGCCCGATACCGTCGGGGCGATATCCGTGTACTTGGGAATATCGGAAGCGAAGACGGCCGCGCGGTTCTGCAGCTCGATGGAGAACACCATGTTGTCGGTGTCGGTGCTGAAACCGCCCATGATGCCGAACAGCGACTCGGCGCCGCCGCCATCTTCACGCTCGCGATAGTCAGCCATCACCTCGATGCCGTTGAATCGCGTGGTCGGCACGAAGTTCTGCACGCCCGCGATGGCGTTGCTGCCATAGAGGGCCGAAGCGCCATCCAGCAGGGTCTCGATGCGTTCGATGGCCATCTGCGGATAGCCGAAATTGGCATCGGTCAGTGTGCGCTTGCCGTCCATCAGATTCAACGTTGCGCCGGACCCGAGGCCGCGCAGGTTGCTGTAGGTGATCGTACCGTCGGTCAGCTGGCCGCCCGCCAGGTAGTTCTGCACCCGGTTGACGCCGAAATTGAACGTCTGGTTGAAGAGGGTCTCGCCGATCTTCGCGGCGCCGGTCTCGGCGAGCGTCTGGTTCGACACCACATCGAGCGGCGAACTCATCTCGAAACTGTCGCGCCGGATGAACGAGCCGGTAACGATGATCTCTTCCAGGCTGCCCTCCGCGGCCTGCACCATGGTCGGCGTGACGACGCAAGGCGCCAGCAAGAGCACCGTGTGGCTCAGGGACTTCCATGGACGAGCTTTGCAAGATTTCTTCACAGCGATCCTCCCCATATGACTCTGACTTGATTGCCTGCATGCGCAGGCGATTGCGATCCCGGAGTTTTTTCCGGCCTTCGTGCCCATTCGCGACGTTCGAGATGCGTCGCATGAATCTGAGCTGACGTTCCTTCGTCATTCTGCAGTCCGGCATGTCCGGTCGTTCATCAATCTGCGAATATCCCCGATCACTCTTGCGAATCGGACCTCACACGTCGGTGGAGTCGTCAACCACTTGCGCCGTTGATCTGTCCGGTCTGCCATTGCGCACCGGGTCAGCGGCGGCCTCGCTCCCGAATTTGAATTGACGGTTTGCCAACCTGGGGACGCCTGATACTGTCGCCGACCCATGCAACCGTGCCTGCCCGCCCTCACTGCACTCAGCCAAGAACCGACATGACACTTATTGACTACTGCCTGGAAGGACCGATCGCAGTCATCGCTTTCGGCGACGCACCGGTCAACGCCCTCAGCCATGCCACCCGCGAAGGCATCGCGGCCGCGCTCGAACGCGCCGTCGCCGACCCGGCCGTCCGGGCGATCGTGCTCACCGGACGCAATCGCACGTTCTGCGCCGGCGCCGACATCCGCGAGTTCAATACGCCGGCGGCGACGCGCCATCCGATCTCCGGCGAGGTCGCCCGGATGATCGAATCGAGCCCGAAACCGGTGGTAGCGGCCATCACCGGCAGCGCGCTCGGCGGCGGGCTGGAACTGGCGCTGGGCTGCCACTATCGCGTCGCTGCCGCCGACGCGCTGCTCGGGCTGCCGGAAATCAAGCTCGGAATCATGCCCGGCGCCGGTGGCACCCAGCGCCTGCCGCGACTCGCGGGTCTCGCGACGGCGCTCGACATGATCCTGAGCGGCGATCCGGTTGCAGCGCGGCAACTGGATCGCGCGCCGCTGCTGGATCGCACGGTCGCAGGCGACCCCTTGCCGGCGGCGATCGAATTCGCCTCCGCACTGATCGAGCGCGGCGAGTCCCCGCGACGCACGCGCGATCTGCAGGTGACGGACGGGAATGCCGCGGCACTGCTGCAGGCCGCCCGCGCGAAAGTCCGCAAGCGATCGACGCACGAGCCGTCGCCCATGCACTGCATCGCAGCGATCGAAGCGGCGCTGGAAATGCCCATTGCCGACGGGCTCGCCTTCGAGCGCTCATTGTTCATGGAACTGGTGCAGACGCCCCAGTCGAAGGCGTTGCGTCACGTGTTCTTCGCCGAACGCACGGCCGCACGGATCGCTGACGTGCCCTCCTCGACGCCGACCCGCGCGATCGCCTCGGCGGCCGTCATCGGTGCGGGCACCATGGGCGGCGGCATCGCCATGTGCTTCCTGAACGCCGGCATTCCGGTGGCGCTGCTGGAAATGAATGCGCAGGCCCTCGATCGCGGCGTGGCGCGCATCCGCGAGACCTACGCAAGCCAGGTGCAGCGCAACCGGATTTCCGCCGCCGACGCCGAGCGGCGCCTCGCCCTGCTCACGCCCGTGCTGTCGTACGAGGCAATCGCAAACGCCGACATCGTCATCGAAGCGGTGTTCGAGGAAATTTCCGTCAAGGAAGCCGTCTTTGCGCAGCTCGACCGGGTCATGAAGCCGGGCGCCATCCTCGCCACCAACACATCGACGCTCGACGTCGATCGCATTGCGCGCGTCACCCGACGTCCGCACGACGTCATCGGCATGCACTTCTTCAGTCCGGCCAATGTCATGCGCCTGCTCGAGGTCGTCCGCGGCGCTGCGACCGCGAAGGACGTGCTCGCAACGGCGATGAAACTGGGCAGGACGCTGAAGAAGGTCGCCGTCGTCGCCGGGGTCTGCGACGGCTTCATCGGCAATCGCATGATCGCGGGGGTCGGTCGCCAGACCACGTTGCTGATCGAGGAAGGCGCATCGCCGCAGCAGGTCGACGCGACGATGGAGGCCTTCGGCTATGCCATGGGTCCGTTTCGCGTCGGCGATCTCGCCGGTCACGACATCGGCTGGGCGATCCGCAAGGGCTACTACGCCGAGCAGCCCGCACTGCGCGAGCGGCCGAACATCAGCGACCGGCTGTGCGAACTCGGCCGGTTCGGCCAGAAGACGCTGGCAGGCTGGTACGACTACAAGCGGGGTGATCGCACGCCCCACCCTTCCGCCGTCACCGCGGAACTGCTCGCGGCGCATCGCAGGCAACTCGGCATCGAGCCGCGATCGATGGATGAGCAGGAGATCATCGACCGCATCGTGTATGCGCTCATCAATGAAGGCGCAAGAATCCTGGAAGAAGGCATCGCCGCGCGCGCCTCCGACATCGATGTCGTCTACGTCACCGGCTACGGATTTCCGGCGTGGCGCGGCGGCCCGATGTTCCATGCCGACACCGTCGGGCTCGATCGCGTGGTGCAGCGCATGGGCGAGCTTGCCCGCAATCCGCACGACGACGCCGCCTTCTGGACGCCCGCTCCGCTGCTCGCGCGGCTTGCCGCTGCGGGCAGCTCGTTCCAGGCATTCGATCGCGAACAGGCGACGTCATGAGACGTCATGAGGCGCGATCGTGATCGAAAATCAGTCACTTGACTGGCTCGCAGGCTCCGCACGCAAGGCAAGGCTCGTACCCTGCCCTTCTTAATGTTACTTTCCGCCCGGTACGATACTCTCCGTCATCGCCGCTTGCCGGATCGACTGGATCTTCGCGTACAGTAGGGCGGAAGCGGATAGCGGATCTTCATCGGGGGAAAACTCAAATGAGCCACAGGTGCCTGTCTGCGGCAGGTCCTCGCGCATGTCGAGGGCCCGTCGAACGATGAATGATTTCGTCATCCGTCGCTGCCTGGCGCTGATTCCTACGCTGTTCTTCGCCAGCCTCATCATCTTCTGCGCCATACGCCTGATTCCCGGCGACGTGATCGATCTGATGCTGGCGCAGAACGACGTCGCCAGCAGTGCCGATCGCGACAGTCTCCGGGCGGCGCTCGGCATGGACCGGCCCGTCATCGAACAGTACTTCAGCTGGGCGGGACACGCGCTCACCGGCGATCTCGGTCAATCGCTGTGGCAGAACGAGCCAGTAGCTGACCTCATTGCCCAGCGGTTGCCCGTGACGCTCGAACTCGGCGCGCTGGCCATCCTCGTTTCGATCACCGTGGGCGTGTCGATCGGGGTTTACTCCGCGGTACGGCAGGACACCGCAGGCGACTACATCGCGCGCTCGTTCTCGCTGCTGATGCTGTCGGTGCCGGGATTCTGGCTGGCCACGCTGGTCATGGTGTTTCCGTCGGTCTGGTGGCGCTGGTCGCCCGCACTCGAATTCACGCCGCTGTTCGTCGATCCCGTCCGCAACCTCACCCACATCCTGGTTCCCGCGGTGCTGCTCGGCCTTTCGCTGTCCGGCATCACGATGCGCATGACGCGCACGATGATGCTCGACGTGCTGCGGCAGGACTACATCCGCACCGCGCGCGCGAAGGGACTGAAGGAAAGCGCCGTGATCTTCCGTCACGCCCTGCGCAACAGTCTCATTCCCGTCGTCACGCTGGTGGGATTGCAGGCGCCGCTGCTGATCGGCGGCGCGGTGATCTTCGAGCAGATCTTCGCGCTGCCCGGCATGGGCGCGCTGCTGCTGGACGCGGTATTCCAGCGCGACTATCCCGTCGTGACGGGCGTGTTCCTGGTGGTCGGCGTCACCGTGCTGTTCATCAATCTCGCCGTCGATCTTGCCTACGGCTATCTCGATCCGCGGGTGCGCGGCCAATGAGCGCAAACGTTCCCACCGCGTCCGCGACGACCGTCGAGCCGACGAGCGATCGGCCGCCGCACGCACTCTCGAGTTTCCTGCGACGCCTGGCGCGCGAGAAGCCGCTGGGCCTCGCCGGCGGGATCGTGTTCGTGCTGCTCTTCGTTTTCTGCGTGCTGGCGCAAGTGATCGCCCCCTTCGATGTGAACGACACCAGCCTGGTGCGCCGCCTCGAAGCGCCTTCGTGGAATCACCTCATGGGAACCGACCATCTCGGGCGCGACGTCTTTTCCCGCGTGCTGGTCGGCGGCCAGATATCGATGATCGTGGCGGTGCTGGCGTCCGCGCTGTCGGTCGTGGTGTCGGTCGTGCTCGGCATGATCGCCGGCTATTTCGGCGGTCGCACCGACATGATCACCCAGCGTTTCGTCGATGCGTGGATGATCTTTCCGGACCTGATCCTGCTCATCGTCGTGATCTCGGTGCTCGGCCCCGGCGCGCCGCAGACCGTGATCGTCCTGGGTCTGCTCTATGGCATCGCGGGCTCGCGCATCGTGCGCGGCGCAGTGATGACGGTACGCGAGATGACCTACACGCGTGCCGCGCAGACGATCGGCGCTTCGTGGTGGCACATTCTCTGGCGGCACATCCTGCCGAACATCGCGCCGGTCGTGATCCTGCTGTTCACTGCCCGCATCGGCGCCGTGATCCTCGCGGAGGCCGGCCTGTCGTTCCTGGGTCTGGGCATTCCGCCGCCCGCACCGACCTGGGGTTCCATGCTCAGCGGGACGGGGCGCTCATATATGTATATCGCCCCGTGGCTGGCGATTGCGCCGGGCCTGTGTCTCACCGTCGTGGTCTATTCGATCAACATGTTCGGCGATGCGATGCGCGACCTCCTCGATCCGCGCCTGCGGGGTACGCGATGAAACGAGCACTCGCCCTTCTTGGCATCGGCCTGGCGGTCTGCGCGCTTGCCGCCTGCGGCCCGCCGCGCTGGGAGAAGATTCCCGAGCCGAGCCCCGCCGATGCGCCGCAGTACGGCGGCGAGCTGAACATCGGCACGATGTTCGTGACGCTCTCGGCGCTGTCGTGGGATCCGGCGGACTGGACGTGGAAGGCGAGCCACGACACCGGCATGGTGCGCGAACAGCTGTTCGCCGCCGACATGTCGCATGCGGTGAGTCGCGGCGGGCCGCTGCATCTCACGCTCGACGCCTACATTCCTCCCGCGGCGCTGCGTGGCGAGCTGGCGGAGCGCTGGCACTGGGAAGATCCGCTCACCTTCGTCGTCGAGCTGCGGCACGGCGTGATGTTTCCGGACAAGCCGGGCGTGATGAAGGCGCGCGAGCTGGAGGCCGAGGACGTCGTGCAGACGTTCAACTACATCAACACCAGTCCGCGCAAGATCGCGACCTACTATGACTTCGTCGATCGCGTCGAAGCGCGCGACGCCCACACCGTGGTCTTCCATCTCAAGGAATTCAACGCGGAGCTGGAGTACCGCTTCGGCTACGGCTACTACTCCGGCATCATTCCGCGCGAGGCGCTCGCCGTCGATCAGCGCGACTGGCGCAACGTGACCGGCACCGGCCCGTTCATGCTCGACCGTTATCTGAACGGCAACGTGCAGAGTTTCAAGCGCAATCCGGACTACTGGGACACGGAAAAGATCGGCGGTCGCGAACATCAGCTGCCGTACGTCGACCGCGTCACCTATCGCATCATCAAGGACGAGGCGAACTTCATCACCGCGCTGCGCACCGGCAAGCTGGATATGCTGGAGGCCATCCGCTGGACCATGGCGCGGCATCTCATGGAGTCCACGCCGGAACTGCAATGGAACCGCCGTCTCTACGCAGCAGGCACCTTCATCGCCCTGCGCACGGACCAGCCGCCGCTCAACGACGTGCGGGTGCGCCGCGCACTGAACATGGCCCTCGACCGCAACGACATGCTGAAGCTGCTCTACGAAGGACAGGGCGAGCTGATGGCCTTCCCGCAGCACCCGGACTTCGGCGAGTACTTCCAGCCGCTGTCGGACATGCCGGCGAGCGTGCAGGAGCAATTCACGTACAACCCGGAGAAGGCGCGCGCGCTGCTGGCCGAAGCCGGTTTCGCGGACGGTTTCGATCTCAACATCCAGGTGTGCGCCTGCAATCCCGGCCACATGGACGGGATCCCGCTGATCGCCGACTACTGGCGGCGCATCGGCGTGCGCACCACGATCCAGCCGCTGGAATATGCCGCCTTTCTTTCGGCGATGACGACGCGCACGCACGGACCGGCCTACATGATGGACACGGGGCACGTGAATCCCACGACGACCCTGCGCAAGAACTTCATGACCGGCAGCATCTGGAATGCAGCGGCCTACAGCAATCCGCAGTTCGACGCCGACCTCAACCGCCTCATGGCCATGCACGACGAAGGCAAACGCCTGCAGCTGGCGCGCGAACTCACCGTCCGGGTCATGGACGATGCGCCCTACGTCTGGCTGCCGACTCCTTATCTCTTCACGGCGTGGTGGCCGTGGGTACGCAACTACGCCGGCGAACTGAATGCGGGCGCCGCCCGGCCGGGGCCGGTGTACGCGCGGATATGGATCGATCACGAACTCAAGCACAAGATGGGGTTCGAGTGACTGCCCTCCTCGACGTCCGCGACCTGTCCGTCACGTTCCGCACCGAACACGGGCCGCTGCGCGCCGTGGATGGAGTGTCGTTCCAGGTCGCGCGCGGCGAGACGCTGGCGATCGTCGGCGAGAGCGGCTCGGGCAAGAGCGTCACGGCACTGGCGCTGCTCGGTCTGCTCGGCAACGCCGCGACCGTGGAGGGCGCCGGCGTGATGTTCGACGATTGCGATCTGACCGCGCTGACTCCCGAGGCCATGCGCCGGATCAGGGGCAACCGGATCGCGATGGTGTTCCAGGAACCGATGTCGTCCCTGAATCCCGTTCTCACGGTGGGCGAACAGATCGCCGAGCCCATCCGCCTGCACAAGAAAGCGAGCAAGGCCGAGGCGCTGCGCATGGCGGCGGGCCTGCTGGAGAAAGTGTCCATCCCCGACGCCGCCGCGCGCCTGAAGGAATATCCGCACCAGTTCTCCGGCGGCATGCGGCAACGCGTATTGATCGCGATGGCGCTGGCCTGCCAGCCGGCGCTCATCGTGGCGGATGAACCGACGACGGCGCTGGATGTGACGGTGCAGGCGCAGATCCTGGACCTGCTGCGGCAGCTGACCCGGGAATCGGGCGCCGCGCTGGTATTGATCACGCACGATCTCGGCGTCGTTGCCCGCTACGCAGACCGCGTGGCGGTGATGTATGCGGGACGCATCGTCGAAAGCGCGTCGGTGCGCGACCTGTTTCGCGATCCGCGCCATCCCTACACGCGCGGACTGATGGCGTCATCGCCGCGGCTGGCGGTCGAGGCCAAGACCGCGATGGCCACCATTGCAGGCCAGCCGCCCGATCTCGCGCGTCTGCCGGCGGGATGCAGCTTCGCGCCGCGCTGCCCGGATGCGCACGCGCGCTGCCTGGTCGAGCGTCCGATGCTCGAGGTGGTTTCGCCTGGCCGAGTGAGTGCATGCCATGGCCCAGCGTGAGATGCCCGACGTGAATGCCGCCGCCGATACGCCGCTGCTGCGCGTGGAGGATCTCAAGGTCCATTTCCCGGTGTATGCGGGCGCGATCCTGCCGCGACAGACCGGATCGGTGAAGGCCGTCGACGGCGTGTCGTTCGAGATCCGCCGCGGCGAGACGTTCGCGATCGTCGGCGAAAGCGGCTGCGGCAAGTCGTCGATGGCGATGGCCGTGCTTGGCATGCTGCCGAAGACGTCGGGCCGCATCATCTTCGACGGCACCGACATCACGGATTTCAGTGCGGAACGCATGCGGCCGATCCGCCGGCGCATGCAGACGGTGTTCCAGGACCCGTTCTCCTCGCTCAACCCGCGCATGAAAGTGGGCGACATCATCGCCGAGCCGCTGGTAGTGCATCGCGCTGCGCAGGATCCGGGTGCCAGACGCGCACGCGTGGCCGAGCTGATGGCGCTGGTCGGTTTGCTGCCGCAGATGGCGCACCGTTATCCGCACGAATTCTCCGGCGGGCAGCGTCAACGCATCAGCATTGCGCGCGCGCTGGCGCTGGAGCCGGATCTCGTCATCTGCGACGAGGCGGTGGCGGCGCTCGACGTCTCGATCCAGGCGCAGATCCTGAACCTGCTCATGGATCTGCAGCGGCGGCTCGGCCTCGCCTATCTGTTCATCTCGCACGATCTGTCCGTGGTGCGTCACATCAGCGACCGCATCGGCGTGATGTATCTCGGCAGGATGGTCGAGACGGGCAGCCGCGAGGCGCTGTTCGCTTCGCCGCAGCACCCGTATACGCAGGCGCTGCTCGCTGCCGTTCCGGTGCCGGATCCGGAAGCGGTCGCGCCGCCGCCGTCCAGCCTGCTGCGCGGCGAACCGCCCAGCGCACGCAATCCGCCCGCCGGCTGCCGTTTTCATCCGCGCTGCGTCCATGCCATGCCGAAGTGCAAGGACGAAGAACCGGCGCTGCGACACCATGGCGCGACCGAGGCGGCCTGCCATCTCGTCTGAGCATCCGCTCGCGAAACGGGGAATGAATGATGCCTTCATATCGACACCGCAGGGCCCTCATCGCCATTGGCGCGCTCTTCGCGGCCGGCCCGGCGTTCGCGCAGATCAATACCGACATCATCGAAAAACATCGCGCGGATCTCGCCCGGCAAGGCAGCGATCCGGACATGAAGCGCGATGCCACGCAGCCGCGCGACTGGAACTATGACCTGCCGCAGGGCGTGACCACGCGGGTGGTGACGTTCTACGTGGATGGCGGCACGGCGCTGCACGGCAAGCTGTTCCTGCCGCGCGGCTTCTCGGCGAAGGGCAGCTGGCCGGCAGTCGTCGTCGGTCATGGCATCAATGCGCTGTCGATCGGCATCGAGAAATATGCGGCGCGCTTCGCCGATCGCGGCCTGGTCGCGATGGCGATCGACTATCAGAGCTACGGCTTCAGCCACAGCGGCTCCGATGACATCCGCCTGCTCGAACCCGATCCGACCACCGATGCCAGTGCGGTCACCGACCGGCACCTGCGCATCGTCATGAAGCGCACCAACCTCAACAACGTGCACGAGGTGGACGATTTCCGCGCCGCGATTTCCTTCCTGCAGGGCGAGCCTGGCGTCGATGCGGAGCGCATCGGCATCTGGGGATCCAGCAATGGCGGCGCCATCGTGATGGCGGTATCCGCCGTCGATGCGCGCGTCAAGGCCTGCGTCGCCCAGGTGATCGGCACGCGGCCCATGCCGCGCCAGCCGGTGGCGATCGCGGATGCGAACATGGAGGACGCCATCGTCCGCGTGCGAACGGGACAGGGCGCAGAAACCGAAGCGGGCTTTTCGTTCCGCACCTACGTCGATCGCTGGTACCTGACGCGCAACCGGGACGTTCAGCCCGGCGCATGGCTCGATCAGATTCCAAAGACCAACCACGTGCTGTTCGTGCCGGCGGAAAAGGACGAACTCACGCGCGGCGATTCGGGCGCCGTGGAAGCGGCGAAATTCCTCACCGGGCGCGGCGTCACCGCGCAGGTCGCGACGCTGCCCGATCTCACGCACTTCCAGGCGTATTCGTACACGGGCTTCGAAGTCGGCTCGACGCTCGCGGCCGACTGGTTCCTGAAGTATCTCGGCACCGGGAGCGCACGATGAAGGCGAATCTGTTCCTTGCTGCAGCCGCGCTTTCGATCGCGACTCATGCGATCACGGCACAGGCGGCCACCGAGACCGTTCACTATTACAGCGAGGCCGTGCGCTGCAACGCCAAGCTCTTCACGCCATCGAATCATGGCGCATCGTCCAGCGCCGCGGCCGTGGTGCTCGCGCCCGGCCAGGGCGAGACGCGCGCCAGCATCGAGCCGGTTGCCGAAGCACTCGCGACACGCGGCATCGTCGCGCTCGCCATCGACTATCGCGGCTGGGGCGAATGCGGCGGCTTCCTGTATTTCGGCGAGCCAGTGCGCTGGGATGACCGCATGCGCTTCTCGCAGCAGACGACGACCCTGCGCATCCGCCGCCTGCGCATCGATCCGCAGGCGCAGGTGATCGACGTCCGCAACGCGATCACGTTCCTGCAGAGCGTGCCGGGGGTAGATCGCGCGCGCATCGGCGTATGGGGCGTGGGCCTGTCAGGCGGACATGCGATCGTCACGGCCGGATCGGATGCGCGCGTCAGATCGGTCGTTGCGCAGCATCCGCTGCTGGCGGGCAAGGACGAACCGCGCGCCGCATTTGCACCGACGCCGCAGCAGCAGACGATGATGATCGCGCTGGCGCGCACCGGTGCACCGGCAGACAACCGCGCCGCCAGGACGATGAATGCGAACGAAGCGACGGTCGCGCTCGCCGAATACAAGCCGTACTGGTATCTGGAGCAGATTCCGCAGACGACGTCGGTGCTGCTCATCGCCGAAGATTCGCAGGCTGCCGCTGCGGACTCGGCCGTGAAGCAGCTCGATGGAACCGCCTCGGTGCTCAGGATCGACAAGGCGCGTCATGCCGAGGCGACCGACGCCGCGGTCGACTGGTTCGCCAGGAATCTGTAGAAGTCCTATCGCCGCGTCCGTGCATCTCCCTCCCCCGCATGCGGGGGAGGGAGACTTTCCTTCCTGACTGATTACTTCCCGCCGAACCGGTACTGCAGCTCCAGCCCGTACGTCCGTGGCGGATTCAGGTACTGGGTCGTCACCAGGTTGCCCATGGTCGCCGACGGATCGATGAAGTTCTGCGTGAACTCCAGCGACTGTCGCGTCGACGTGGAGCCGTCGTAGCCCAGCTCGTCCAGCGCATTGCGCACGAAGGCGACGATGGAATAGCGATCGTTCGCCGCCGTCCACGTCGCGCGCAGATCCAGCTGATCGTAGGCGGGCGCGAGGTAGTAGGAGCGGTTGAAGAGCGCCGTGTAGGTCTTGTCGCGCCACGAGTACGTGGCCGAGAGCAGCAGCTCTCCCGGCGAGAACTGCCACGCATAGGTGCCGTTCACGTTCACCTTGTGCTCGGGCGATTGCGGCACGCGATCACCCGCGAGACTCTGGCCGAAACCCGTGATCTGTCCCGCGACCCCGATGGGCCGGCCCGGCGGATCGCGATTCGCCTCCGGCGACTGGGCCAGCTGATCGGCGTTGTCGACCAGGCAGCACGCCTTCTGGATTTCAGGGTTCAGGTAGGCGTACGCCAGCCGCAACGTGAAGTTGTCGAAGGGCCGCCACGTCGTTTCGAGTTCGAGACCGGTCGAACGCACCTCCTCCAGGTTGGCGAATACGGTCTGGCCGGGGCCGCCGGAGGGATTCGCGATGAACACCGGCGCCTGCAGATCCGTGTAGTCGTAATAGAACACGGCCGCGTTGAACAGCAGCGTGGAGCCGAAGCTCTGCTTCCAGCCGATTTCGTACGCGTTCACCGTTTCGGGCTGCGTCGTCGGAATTCCTGGATCGCGCCGGTATTGAAGCCGCCGGCCTTGTAGCCGCGGCTGTAACGCAGATACGTCAGCGTGTCCGCATTCGGCTTCCACTCCACGCCCGCCGTTCCGGTCCAGGCGTCCCAGCTCTTGTGCAGATTGCGGACCCAGTAGCCGTCGCTCATGTCCTGGTAGGCGTTGTTGACGACGCCGTCTTCGTAGACGCCGCCATTGTCAGGACCGGTCAGCACGCCGGGCCGCATCCCCAGGATCGAGCGCGTCCAGTCGAGGGGAGCGCGGAATCCGAATTCCGGCGGCAGGTTGACGGGACACCATGTCGCGTAGGCGAAGCACGCCTGGCGCGTGCGCTCCTCGGCATCCTTCGTGTCCTTGGTGTAGCGCAGGCCGAGCGTCGTCTTCCAGGCATCCGTGATCGCGTAGTCGATCTGCGCGAAGGCCGCCCGCGATTTGACGCCGATGGTGTCCTGCGTGACGTAGATGTCGCGTGTCGCTCTGTTGTCCGGCCACGGCGACGCCTGGACACCGCCGAATGCGCCGTTGTCGGTCACGAAGGTGTCGAACTCCGGCTGGAAAGGCGCCGGAATGTGCAGTTCCTGAGCGCTGTCTTCGTCATAGACGTACGCGCCGACGATCCATTGCAGCGGTCCGTCGTTCGTCGAGGTGATGTTCAGCTCGTGGCTCGTCCAGTCGGTGTCGAGATAGGTGTAGGTCACGTAGGTGGGATAGATCGTGAAGCCCGGTACGCCCGGATAGGGATAGGACTCCATCGGCGAGTTGTCGTAGTCCGACTGCGTGTCGTAGAGATAGCCGCGCTTGCCGCCGATGTACTTCACGTCCATTCCCGGGCCGTGCCAGACGGCCTCGAACGTGATGTTGTGCGAATCGCGGAGTTCCTGTTCCTGCGGCGTGTTCGTGTTGAATTTCCACGGATCGAGATCGGTCGGGTTGGCCGATCCACCGGCCTGAGGCGATGAACCAGTTCCATCAGCTTGCCGAGCACCACCGTCTCATCGGCAGCTCGTTCGCCGTCGAGCGCGTCAGCCACATCGGCGACTTCTTCGAGGTCAACCCATTTCGACGTGCGGCTGCGCTTCTGTCGCAGCGCATGCGTGGCCGCCACATTGTGCGCCACGCGATGTATCCACGTACGCAGCGAACATTGATTCCTGTACGTCGCGAAACTGCGCCACAGCGCCACGTGCATGTCCTGGAGCAGATCCTGTCGATGGGTGGCGTTGCTCTCATAGGCGGCGGCGACCCGTGACAGCGCCGGGCCGAACTCCCGGGCGGATTGTTCGTAAAGACGGTCCTGCGCGAACATGTCGCGAGGGCGTTCCAGTCCGTCTTCGGTTCGAGAAATTGAAAGATCCATGTCCATGGTAGTCGCCGGCCGTGAGCGACTATGACATCGGGAGAGCCCGGCGACAGACCGGGGCTTCGGGGTTATCGGGCCTGGCTATTCCCGGCACCCGCCGCGATGCGAGCGAACAACGCCTCCGACCTTCAGTCCTCAGCCGCGCCACGCACTGCTGCCGTTCCGTCCCATTCGGCGTATGCGATCAAGGCTGCCTCCGACAGCTCGCCCGCGTAAAAACGCCTGGCGAATGCGAGACGTCTCTCGCGTCGACTCAATTCCGGGGGCAGGGACGACAGAACGATGGCGCGCGCCATGTCGTACATGGACGCTGCAATCCTTATCCGCTCGTCGGGCGTCATGCGCCGGTAGCGCTCATCTACCATGGCCTCGAACTCAGGCAAGGCCGCTCACATCATCCTCGCCCAGTTCTCATCCCTCCACTTCCAGTCTCTCGACCTTCCGCCAGCCGCGCGGCAGCACCGCGCCGCGCTGCGCGCGTTCGCCGCGATAGTCCTTCAGCTCCGCGTACTTGAGCGTCATCTTGCGCTCACCCGAACGCACGATGAGATTCTGGTTCGGTGCGACCACGGCGATGCCGGCAAGAA
>NZ_DAINNK010000102.1:0-14843 GCF_036735925.1 Povalibacter sp. | reverse complement strand
ACCTGCAGATCGCGCACCAGCTCCTGCGCATACGTCGGCAGATCCTTGAGGCGGCGTACGCAGATCGTCAGGCGCCGGATGGCCCAGTCGTCGGTGAGTTCGATGCGGCGCAGTTTCATGTGGGCGTTGCGCTCGACCGTGGTCTGCGGCACGACGCCGATGCCGACGTTGCAGTCGACCAGGCGACACACGGCATCGAAGCTGCGCAACTGCACGCGCAGCTTGAGTCGCCGGCCGATGCGATCGGCCTTGTCGGAAAGGAATCGCTGCAGGGAACTCGCGCGGTCGAGGCCGACGAAGTCGTAGTCGAGTGCATCGGCGAAGGTGATGCGCTTTTCCTTCGCGAGCGGATGCGACTTCGGCGTGACCAGGACGAAGCGGTCGACGCGGAAGGGAAACACTTCGAGTCCCGTCACGTCTTCGGTGCCCGCCACGATGCCGATGTCCGCCTTGCCGTCGGCGACGGCGGCGACGATTTCATCGCTCAGTCGTTCTTCCAGATCGATGTTCACCTGCGGATGCGACGCCAGGAAGTTGCTCAGCGGTTCGGGCAGGAACTCCGTGAGCGCATTGGTGTTCGACTGCAGCCGGATGTGGCCCTTGAGTCCGCCGGCGTATTCGCCCAGATCGCCGCGCATGCGTTCGGCCTGCTGCAGCAGCAGACGGGCGTGATGCACCAGCGTGCGACCGGCGGGCGTGGGATGCACGCCCTGCCGCTCGCGGTTGAGCAGCGGCGTCCCCAGTTCGAGCTCCATGTTGCGGATGCGGGTGCTGGCCGCGGCCACGGCGAGGTGCATGCGGTCGGCGCCGGCAGTGATGCTGCCGGCTTCGACGACGTGCAGAAACAGCTTCAGGTCGGTCAGGTCGAAACGCATTGCGGCGCAACGTACGCGAATTTGTCCGGGACGGGTAGGGGTTTGGCTGAGTGTCCATCCGCAGCGACCCGGCAAATCCTACGTGATTCCCTGAAATGCCATCGTCCACATGCAAGCCCGCGGTCGTCCGGCCGATACGTGAAGTTGTTCAAAGGCGGGAATTCATCATGTCCGGACTCAGCATCAAGGCGCGGCTCTATCTCAACCTCGGCATCCTGGTCGTGGCGCTCGTCGTCGTCTGCGGCGTCGGTCTGCGCGCCTTCAACAGTTCGTCGGAACGGATGGAATCGCTCTACACGGAGAACCTGGTGCCGATCGCGCACGCAGGCGAGATCTTCCAGCGCTCGCTGCAGAGCCAGCAGTACCGGCTGGAAGGCTATGTGCACCGCGACACCGCCTTCACGCAACAGAACTACGGGGGCGTCAAGGCCAATCGCGCGCGTATCAATGAACTGATGGAGCAGTTCGAGAAGGTCGATCTGTCCTCGGAAGAGCGTCAGCTCTCGGAGCAGATCAAGGAGCAGCGCGGTTCGATCGTCGATGCCGGCAAGCAGGAAATCGAAGCGCTGCTCGCGCAGAACTACGACGCCGCGACCAAGGTGCGCATCGGCAGCATCGAACCCGTCATCGACCGCATGGACGAGACGACCCAGCGGCTCATCGGGCTGCGTATCACGGCGGCAGGCAGAGTCATCGAGGCTGCACGCAAGGAAGCCGGTTCGAACCGCACCGTCATGCTGGGCAGCTTCCTGCTGGCGCTCGCGATCGCCGTGTGGTCCGCCTGGCTGCTGGCGCGACACGTATCGCGTGGCCTGATGCAGGCCGAAGACGTGGCGCTGCGCGTCAGCCGCGGCGAACTCGGTCAGCGGCTCGACGTGCGCGGCGACGACGAGATCAGTCGTCTGCTGCATGCGCTCAAGAGCATGGACGAAAAGCTGGTGGAGACCGTCGGGCACGTGCGGCAGAGCGCCGTCACGGTGGACCGCGCGGCTGCGCAGCTCTCGCAGGGCAGCGACGATCTCAGCCAGCGCACGCAGGAACAGGCGGCCGCGCTCGAAGAGACGGCGGCGAGCATGGAGGAGATGACCTCGACCGTGAAACAGAATGCCGACAACGCGCAGCAGGCGAACCAGATCGCCACCAGCACGCGCTCGCAGGCGGACCAGGGCGGCCAGGTCGTCAGGAAGGCGGTCGCGGCGATGCAGGAGATCACTTCGTCCAGCAAGCGCATCGAGGACATCATCAGCGTGATCGACGAGATCGCGTTCCAGACCAACCTGCTGGCGCTCAACGCGGCGGTCGAAGCGGCGCGCGCCGGCGAACAGGGTCGTGGCTTCGCCGTGGTCGCCTCCGAGGTGCGCAACCTCGCGCAACGCAGCGCCAGCGCCGCGAAGGAGATCAAGGATCTCATCGGCGACTCGGTCGAGAAGGTCGAAGCGGGCGCCGCACTGGTGGGAGCGTCGGGCGAGACGCTGACCAGCATCGTGACGGGCGTGAAGCGCGTGACCGACATCGTGGGCGAGATGACGGCCGCGACGTCCGAGCAGTCCTCGGGCATCGATCAGATCAATCTCGCCGTGACCAACATGGATCACGCCACCCAGCAGAATGCCGCGCTGGTCGAAGAGTCGGCCGCCGCTGCGAAGTCGATGCAGCAGCAGGCGCAGGAACTGCTGCGGCTGGTGGCGTTCTTCCGGATCGAAGGTTCACCGCAGGCGATGCCGGTCGCGGAAGAGCCGCAGCCCGTCGTGCGCGGCGCGGTTCGCACCGCGACTGCGCGCCGCAGCGTACGCAGGCCGCCGACGGCGCCCGCGCCGCAGTTCAGGAAAGCGAGCGGCGACGATTCGACCTGGCAGGAATTCTGAAGACGCGCCGAGGCTCACGAACCGCTACGGATGTCCGATGCCGCACGTTGTGCGGCCCGCGATGCATCAGGTTCGCATTGCTGCGTCTGCTGACCGGCGAGCGCGAGACAGACATTGATGCCGTCGCCGCGCGACATCGTCTGCACCAGCGCATCGCGAACTTCATTGGCTTTCAATCGATGCGACAGCAGCAGCGCGATGCCGCCTGACACATTCGCCGCGGCCATCGAACTGCCGGACACGAAATCGTAGCCGTCGTTCGGCACCAGGGTCAGCACGTCGGTGCCCGGCGCGAGCAGCACATCGTGCGCCGTGCGCTCGTGTCCGACGGCATCGACCACCACGACGCCGGGAATCTCCGAAGGAAATCCGACCGCCGCGCCCTGGCGCGGCAGTGCCGCGACGAAGATCATGCGGCGGGCCAGTCCGTATTCGACGAGCCGGCGCAGCAGCGGATCGCTCGGTCCGCCGAGACTCAGGTTCACGATGTCGGCCTTGAGATCGATGGCGGTCGCCAGGGCGGCGGCGAGCGTAAAGCTGTTGCATGCGGCGCGAGCCGGATCGGCGGACTGGGACCAGCACGCCGCCAGCGAATGGATCTGCGCCTCGGGCGCGATGCCGACGATTCCGAGGCCGTTGCCGCCCGTGGCGGCGATGATTCCCGTGACCGCCGTGCCATGCGCCGAGGCGTTCGCGCGCTGGCCGATGAAACTGCGCACGTCGATGCGACTGTCTGCCAGATCCGGATGTGCGACGTCGACGGGCGTATCGATCACCGCGATGCTCACGCCCTTGCCGCGCGACAGTGCATGCGCCTGCGGCACGCCCATCGCATCGAGGCTGCGCTGCAGGCCGGCGTAGGGATCGTTGTAGACGCTTCCGAGCGTGACGAACGAATTCAATGGCTGCGCGGATTCGACCCGCGCATCGCTGCGCAACCGTCGCAGCAGATCGGACTGCGATTCGCCGGCATCCATCCGGTACACGATGCAATGCACGCGCAGCTGCGTGATCGGCCATTCGCGCACCGGCTTCAGCCGATAGAACGCAGCAATTTCGCGTGCCGTGATGCGGGTGCCGGACGCGACGCCGTACTGCATGGCCGGACCATACTCGCGCGGCGACGAACCCGCGCGCGCCGCGGGCTCGCCCTCGGCGTTGTTCAGGGTGATGAGCACGAAGCGCTCGGGATGCGTGCGCAGCAGTTCTTCGTCGCCGGTGTCGCGCGAAAGCGGCGCACATCCCGCGAGCGCGAGCAGGACCATGAGTGTGGTCAGGGGCTTCACGGCGAGGCCGTCTGACTGCGCTCCGCGAATAGCACCTCGGGATGTTTGCGCAGCGTGGCGATGATGCCGGGCACGTCGTCGCCGTCCGTGGCCGCGAGCGTGTAGACGCCGGCTTCGCTGGGACCGGCGACGATGTCGCACCCGACCTGCCGCAGCAGCTGGTTGATCTCGTCCAGTGTCGCGCCCGGTGCGAAGACCGCGCGGACCGCCGCGCGTCGATCGGACGGCTGCGTCGTGGCGAGCGTGGTATAGGCGGGCTGCTCGGCCGAGCGGAACAGCGCACCGGCAAGCACGGCGATCGCGACGAGCTGCAGCCAGAGTGCGGCGATCAGCCAGGGCCGTTCGATGCGACGAGGCGCCGCGCTGTCGGCCGGTTGCGCATCGATGCGGGCCAGCAGCTTCTGCCACGAGGCATTCGGCGCCGCGATCACGTCCTCGTCGCCACGCATCTGGCTGTGCAGCGCATGGTGCCGCGCCAGCTCTTCGCGGCATTCGCTGCAGTCTGCGGCGTGGGCCAGTACGTCGCGCTGTTCCGGTTCGCTCGCGCGCCCGTTCACGACCCATGGGATCAGTTCCCAGCATCGCTCGTGATTGAAGTGCGGTGCGCGCATGCGGATCTTCGCCTGCCTCAGGGAATTCCGGCCAGCCGCGGCAGCAGCGCAGACAGCTTGCGTCGCGCATGGAACAGCCGCGTCTTGACGGTGTTGACCGAACAGTTCGTGATGGCCGCGATCTCCTCGCAGGAATGGCCGAGCACATAGGCCAGCTCCAGGCACAGGCGCTGCTCGATGGGCAGCGTGACCAGGGCGCCCTCGATCCACTCGCGCGTTTCGCATGCCTGCAGTTCATCGGCGCCCGCGAGATCGTCGCCGGCTCCCAGTTCGACCAGTTCGAACGAGCGTCGCCGCAGGCTCTTCAGTCCGCGCCGGTAGGCGATGCCGACGATCCAGGTGGAGACGCGCGAGTCGCCGCGGAATTGCGCCGCCGTGTTCCACACGGCCAGCAGCGTATCGTTGATGATTTCCTCGGTGACGTCCTGTCGCTGCGTCAGTCGCATCAGGAACCGCGACAGCCGGCGGTGATACAGCACGTACAGTTCGCGCAGGGCGATGCGGTCGCGCAGCCGGATGCGGCGGATGAGTTCCAGTTCGGCGTCGTTGTTGCCGGGTCCGGCGGGCCGGGCGAAAGGCGTCGCCTTGGAACTCGGATCGGTGCGGGCATGCGTCATCACGCTGGTGAGTACCCTCGGCGGGCCCTCCGGTTCAATCGCCGGCGCCGAATCTCCAGATCACCGTTCCGGACCAGGCGATGTCGGCGCGCTCGCGGCCGAAGAGCTGCCGCGCAGCGGCATCGACGTAGGTGTACGTGAGATGCAGGGTGAAATGCTTCGCCGCCAGGATGAGGCCGGCGTGACCGTACCAGTAGCGTTCGTCGAACAGGTCGCTGAGATCGCGATAGCCCACGCCGGCCGTGCCGGACCAGCGGCCCACGATGGGCTGGTGTGCGCTCAGTTCGTACGACAGGGCCGACCGGTCGGTCGCGACGCCGCGATAGCTGAAGTCGGTGTAGTCCGGAGCCCAGGCCACGGTCGCGAACAGCATCGAGCGGTAGCCCAGCGAAGCGGTGAGTTCGTCGTAGTCGTAGCTGACGTAGCGGTCATCGCCGGGATAGAAATAATGCGTCGCCGTCAGCGAGGCGATCCATTCGGGTGCGATTCGCCAGGCCCGCGCGACGTACAGATCGATCTCGAGCGTGTCGTCCGAACCGGCATAGCGATCGATGCTCGACGCCCAGGTGCCGACGGTCCAGCGTTCGTCGAACGCAGCTCGCATACCGCCTTGCAACGCCGGTTCGCCGCGCGTCTGCGACAGTCCCTGCTGCAGGTAGTCGCTGGTCAATGCCAGCGAACCGCTCCAGTCGATTTCCGCGCGCGCCTCGGCGAGGGTCGCAAAGTTCGCAAAGCAGAAAGCGCACAGCGCCCACGTCCGCGACGATCGCGAGTCGTTCCATCTGCCGTTGGAAATGCACGTGCTCATTCCGGGCCGTCGGCGCGCGCTGCTCGTCCGAGAGCATTCTCGGTGCGGGCAGCATACGCGCTTCGATGGCCCGATGAGAACCGGCCGATGAGAACGCGGGATCGAATGACGATCAGTTGTTCAGTGCACCTGCGGCGATCCACGCGCGGACGTCTGCAATCAAGGCGGCGCTGAGCGGCGCGCCTCCCAGCGGCATGCGATCGCCGGTGATGCCGGGTGTGCCTTCCAGTTTGCGCACCAGGTAGCTTGCGTCCGGATTGCTTGCGCTGACGCGCTGCACGCCGGGCTGCTCTGTACTTGCGACACCTACAAGTGCCGCGTACGAGGCGGCGGCGTTCGAGAGATTCATCGACGAAGGCAATGCCGCGCCGCCGCCGGTGTGACAGCCCGAACAGACCGGCGTGAAGATCGTGCTCTGCAGTTGCGCCAGCGTCACGGTCGGTGGCGGCGGTGGCGGTGGCGGAGGCGGCGCCTCGCCGCTCAGCGACAGCTGGCCTCGCAACGCACCATTCACTGCGCCTGGCGTGTGCACGTCGACATACAGACGGTCGTTGGCGAGTGCCTCGCGATCGGCGGCGGTGATGCTCTGCTGTTCGAGCGACCAGTGCGAAGCCGCTGCGGAATCCTTCATCAACGTCAGCAAGGGTGCCGACGCATTCTCGCCGGCCGGTGCGTTGTGCACGTGAGCTTCGGTGGCATCGTCCACACCCGCAGTCTGCACATGCACCGTCGCGGTGTTTGCGGCTGCGTCCACGGTCATGGCCGCGAACCCGTCGGCCGTATTGGTCACGGGCGGCACGACGTTGCTGCCGCTGAGTCCGGCGACGGCGACGGAAATGCCCGACGGCTTGATCTGGCCGCGGATCTCGCCGCCCGGATGCGCCGCGGAATGCACATTCACATAGAGCTGTCCGGCGAGCAGCGCGTCGACTTGTTCGGCCGTCAGGGTATCGCCGGCTTCGACCTCCCAGCGATTCGGATCGGCGGCGCCCGGCAGGAAATCGACGAGTACCGGTCCATTGGTGCCGGCGATGCCGCCGTGAATGTGCGCGAGCGTCGCAGTGATGCCGGTCAACGTGACTCCGCCGCTCACTGCGCCGGTCACGAGATTGAACGTGAGCTGACCTTCGCCCGTGGCAGTGGAGCCGGTTCGCGGAAAGACTTCGGCTGCGCTCAGCGATACGTCGACGCTGGGCGAGTTCGTCACCGTCACGGCAACGGCGGTCGAGGTGGCGTTCGCATTGTTCGCATCGATCACGCGTGCGGTGAGCGAATGCGAACCGTCGGCGACCGTGGACGTATCCCAGTCGGCGGAGTAGGGCGCGCTCGTGTCGCTCGCGATCATGCTGCCGTCGACGAGGAATTCGACTCGGGTCACGCCCGCAGTCGCGCTCGCGTTCGCCGACAGCGCCACTGTCCTGTTGACTGCACCGGCTGCGGGTGCCGTGAGCGACACCGTCGGCGGCGGAGGTGGCGGCGGCGGTGGTGGTGTGTCGTCGCCGCCGCCGCTGCCACCGCAGCCGGCGAGTGCGATCGACGCTGCCGCGAGTGCGGATCGCCAAAGGATGTGGACGCTGTTCTGCATGCCCATGGCTGCACTCCCTTCATGTACTGGTGTTCGTGAGTACCGAAGCAGCTCGCCACGGTTCAAAGATGATTGAGATGAGGGCGAGTCGAGCGTCCCTTCCTCCGCGCAGCGGGGGGACAGGAGGGGATTCTTGTGGGTCAGGCTTTAGCCTGACTTTGGAAAGGAGGCCGGCTGAAGCCGGCCCCACAGTAGAACGAATGAACCAGACGCGCCGCACAGGGCACTCACTGCCTGCAAGCAGCAATCTGCGGTGGCGTCATGAGCAGGACGAGTGCATGAGGACGACGAAGTTCGCAGTGCTTTGTGCAGCCTGTGCACTCGCGGGCTGCGCGGGCAACGGCGACGGACTGGACGAGAACGGTCGGCCCGAGGAAGGCGACAGCGGTGAGCTGCAACCGACCTTCCAGTCCATCCAGGATCGAGTCTTCACGCCCGTGTGCACGGGCTGCCATGCCGGCGCTGCCGCGCCGCTCGGATTGCGTCTCGATGAAGGCGCCTCCTACGCCTTGCTCGTGAATGCGTCGAGTGTAGAGGTGCCGGCACTGCTGCGCGTGCAGCCGGGCAATCCCGATGCCAGCTATCTCATCCGGAAAATCGAAGGCACTGCCGCGGTCGGTGGACGCATGCCGCTCAATGCACCGGCATTGTCGCGGGAGACGATCGCCGTCATTCGTCAGTGGATCGTCGACGGCGCCGCCGGTGCTTCATCCACGGCAAGCAGCAAGGCCGGTTTCGAGCTTGCCCATCTGACGTCCACTGCGCCGCAGAACGGCGAGATCGTGCAGCCCCCGCTGCGTGAAATCGTCGTCGCATCGAACGTCGAACTCGACACGTCGCGGCTGCAATCGAATCCGGTCGCACTGCGCATGAGCGGAGGCGACGGCGATTTCGACTCGGGCAACGAGATCGCCATACCGGTGGACGTCACCGTCCGCGTCCAGCAGCCCACCGTGATCGCGATCGTGCCGCGCGTCGCGGCATTCCCTGCGGATACGTACGAGCTGCGCATCAGCGGCAGCGGCCCCGTTGCATTGACCGACTACGGCGCCCGCGCCATCGATGGCGACGGCAATGGCTCGCCCGGCGGGGACTTCGTCCTGCGCTTCACGGTGGAGACGGCGCGATGAAATCCCGCACGACGTTCTGGTGGCTGTTGGCGTTGCTGCCGCTTCTCGCTTCGTCCATCGCTCATGCAGAGCCGTACTTCGCGGTTCGCGAGGGATTGAAATGCGGCAACTGTCATTTCAATCCTGCCGGCGGCGGCATGCGCAATGCATTCGGCAACGCCTGGGCGCAGACCGCGCTGCCGGCACGTCGCATCGAAGGCACGGGCACGGATACGTGGACCGGCGCAGTGAACCGCTTCTTCGCGCTCGGCGGCAATCTGCGCGCCAATGCCACGTACACGGACGTGCCGCACGATGATGCGCAGTCCGAGTTCGATCTCGAAGAGGTGCGCGCGTATCTGGCGATCACGGCCGTTCCCGATCGATTCGCCGTCTACATCGATCAGCGTCTCGCGCCCGGCGGCAGCACCAACCTCGAAGCATTCGCGCGCTACACCACGCAGGATCGGCGCTGGAACGTGCAGGCGGGACAGTTCTATCTGCCGTACGGTCTGCGGCTCGAAGACGATGCCGCCTTCGTCCGCCAGGTCACGGGCATCAACTTCGCAACGCCGGATCGCGGCGTGCAGGTGGACTTCGAATCGGCGAACTGGTCGGCACAACTCGCCGTGACCAACGGCACGGCAAGCGGCCCGGAGCAGGACGAGGGCAAGCAGGCGAGCCTGCGGACCGAGTACGTGCGCAACGCATGGCGCATCGGCGCGGGCTTCAATCTGAACGATACCGACGCCGGCGACCGGCAGATGCAGGGCCTCTTTGCCGGCATTCGCACCGGCCCCATCGCCTGGCTCGCCGAGGCCGACTACATCACCGACGAAACCCTCGGCCCCGACGAACGCAGGCAATGGGTCGGACTGCTCGAAGCGAACTGGCGCCTCGCGCAGGGCCAGAACCTCAAACTCAGCGCCGAATTCTTCGAACCCGACACGGACGTCGACGAGGACGAACAGAACCGCTTCAGCCTGCTATGGGAATACGTGCCGTTCCAGTTCGTGCAATTGCGCGTCGGTGCGCGGGTCTACGACGGCATTCCGCAAAACGATCTGCAGAATCGCAGAATCTATTTCGCGCAGGTACATGGATTTTTCTGAGTGCGTGCCGCGCGACGGCGCGTCGGGATGCTTCTGCCGCGCCCCGCCTGGACGCGAACGAGCAACAACGATATGCGGATGGAGGATTGCCGATACTCGTCGATTGACGTGCGGCGCAGTCCGCATCTTGCGAAGTTTGATGGATGCGGAAGGCGGCTTTTCATCGAGTGCTCGTCGTTGCGACAGTGATCGTCCTGGCGGGCATCGGTCTTTATCTGCATTCGTCGCGTGAATCGATGGTGGTCCCCTCGCACGATGCTTCGCCGGCAGCGTCGAATGTCGTCGAGCCTGATGACAGTGCACCGAGCCGGACGCAGTCGACGAATGCAGCAGCGGGGCTGCCGGATGAAGACGCGCGCACCCTGTCGGCACAACAGCATGGCAGTGTGCCAACTGCCCCGGAAGAGTGGCGCGCGCTCTACCATGGTTCCACCGATCGTTCCGAGTTCATCAAGATGGCCAGCGATGCTGCCATGCGTGGCGACGGGAGAGCGGCGTTCTATGTGAGCGAAGCGTTGCTGACCTGCGTGCTGGTCGTTCACACCTACCGCGGCAGCCAGAATCCGGAGGCGCAGTTTGCCCAGGAGAAGGCACAGTACAAAGGTCCGCAATGGGGCCTCGATCGGCTCGAAAGGAATTTTCGTCGCTGCATCAGCCTGGCAAGCGAAGATCCGTTCGCCCATCTTCCCGAGCGCGCAGGGGGATACCCGCGTCAGTACTGGTTCGATCGGGCCCTGGCGCTCGGCGACTCGATGGCAAAAGTGAATCGCGTGGCGATGAGTCTTCCGAAACTTTATGAAGACGGGTCGGAGGAGAAGAAGACACTGACGACGGCGCAAGTCAAAGCCGACCTGCGGGATATCGTGTTGTCGAAGGATCCCCACGCTCTGTACGTGCTGGGGTTCACCTTGATGAATGGTCAGTACAGCTCGAATCCCTTCAGAGGAGTGGCCATCACCCTGGCGGCGTGCGATCTCGGTTTCGATTGCACGTCTGACAATCCGGATAGCGTGAATGCAGTATGCAAGGAAAGCTGGGAATGCTCCCCGCACGAAAGTTTTGCGGAGAACATGCAAAGCCAGTTGGGGACGAAATACACGGAGGTGTATTTCATGGCCGAAGAGTTCAAGGAAGCGCTTGCTCGAAACGATGAGCGCGCGTTCAACCGTTTCATCGAGATCAAAGCCCCATAGAGCATCTCCGATCGACGGCGGTTTCTCGCTTATGTGACATGCCGTGCAGAATGCATGCGCGCAGATCATCTCCACGAAAAATCAGGTCGCAACCGGCGCAGCAACTCGCTAATCTGATGCGACAGACGCAGATCCTCGATGATCTGCGCTGCAGAAATAACGTGATGCCGCGCAGGCACACACACACCAAACAAGAAGCGAATTGGGAGGATGGCCATGCAGGCTCGCTCATGGAACTGGCTCTGGACGCTCGTATTGTTGCCGCTGCTCGGTGCATGCGGCGGCGGCGGTGGTGGCGGATCTACTCCTGCTCCACCACCCGCTCAGAATCAGACCATTGCCTTTGCAACCGCGGGCACCGTCAGCGGTGCAGCCGGTACGACCGTTGCCAATCTTGCCTCCGGCGGCGCGGGCACGGGTGCGATCTCTTACTCCAGCAACAACACGGCGGTTGCGACCATCGACGCCTCTTCCGGCACGGCAACATTGCTTGCCGTCGGCACGGCGACGATCACGGCGAGCAAGGCAGCGAGCAGCGGTTACAACGCGGCTTCTGCGACCTACACCCTGAATGTGACGCAGGGCACTCAAGCCATCGCGTTCGCGCAGTCCGGGCCGCTCGATGTGCTGCTCGGCTCGACGACGACGAACGCAGCGACCGGCGGCGCGGGCAGCGGCGCAATTGCCTACGTCAGTTCGAACGTCAGCGTGATCCGCGTCGACGCGGGCGCGGCAACGGCAGTGGGCATCGGCTCGGCGACCATTACCGCGACCAAGGCGGCCGATGCGAACTACGGCCTGGCCCAGGCGACCTACACGCTCAACGTGCAGGCGGCCGATCGCATCAGCGCGTGGATCGGACAGGACTCCACGGAGGTGAACCTGCCGGCGCGCGCGAATGGTCTGCAATTCGCCCGCACGCGCCTCGCCGACTGCGACATCACAGATACCAGCGCCACCTGTACCGGCATGGAATTGACCGCGGCGGGCGTCGCTCCCATCACCGATACCCGCGCGACGCTGACGACACCCGCGTACTACGCGCTTGCCGACAACGGCATGCTCGGCCGGCCGGTCGTCGTCAACCATGAGCGTTTCTCCGCACGCATCGGTCACGGTGCGGCCTATTTCAAAGGCAAGTACTGGGTGATCGGCGGTGCCGAGCCCATCGAGCCGCTCGATTCTCCGGCGAAGCATCGACCCCTGGCAGACGTGTGGTCATCCACCGATGGCAGGAGCTGGAAACGCGAAGCCGACTTCGCCGCATTCGGCGCGCGCTGGTGGCACAAGACGCTCGTCTACGACGACAAGTTGTGGGTGATCGGCGGCGCAGCGCCGCAGCAGCCATTCGATGGAGTCGGTGAGGTCTACAGTTCCAGCGACGGTGTGACGTGGATGCTGGCCACCAACATGGCTCCGCCGCTGCTTGGCACCGCTCCGTCACCGGTCTACGTGAATGCAACCGTGCATGATGGAAAGATGTGGCTCGTCGATCGCGGTGCGGTGTACTCCTCGGACAACGGCAATAACTGGACATCGCAAGCTGCACTGCCTGCGAGTGCCAACCGACGCGCCCACGCCTCACTGACTTCTTACGGCGGCTATCTCTGGTACATCGGTGGTTCCAATGATCACTCGGACACCGTTCCCCTCGCGGGCACGACCGTCAATGAAGTCTGGCGCTATGACGGCACGGCCTGGACGCAGGTGACACAGGGTGCTGCATCGCTGCCTGCACGTTTCCAGCACACCGCCTTCGTGCTCGGCGGTCGTCTCTGGGTCATGGGCGGCAGGACCCGCGCGAACGGTGTGGATGGCGCCGTCACTGCCGATGCCTACTCGACGACGGATGGACTGACATGGCGGCCCGAGGCGCTGGATACCGAAATCGATCGCAGCTATCTGGCGGCAGTCGTCGAGCAGTCCGACAGGATCACGCTGATCGGCGGCGTTCTGCGCGGCTACTCCAGCAAGGTCTGGCAATCGCAGGACGGCGCACAGTGGACGCACTTGCTGCCTGCCACGTTCTCGCTCCGCGGCTTTGCCGACGGCGTCAGCTTCGGCGGCTATCTGTGGCTCATCGGCGGCGGCCGTCAGGACGGACTGGACACCAACGACGTCTGGCGCAGTGCCGATGGTCTCAACTGGAGCCAGGTCGCGACGAACGGCAGTGTCTTCTCGCCGCGCGACAGTCACCGCGTGGTCGTGTTCAACGACCGGCTCTGGGTGATCGGCGGATTCGACTACTTCGAGGACGAGGGCGGAACACGCACTCACAACAATGAAGTGTGGTCGAGTGCCGACGGCGTCACGTGGACGCAGCATGCCGCTCCGGGCTTCGCCGCGCGCTCCGCGCACAAGGCCGTGGCGTTCAACGGCCGGCTATGGGTGATCGGCGGCGTCAACGCATCGAACTCCTTCAATGACGTCTGGTCGACCGCCGACGGCACGACCTGGGTACAGGAAACCGCCGCGGCCGCGTTCTCGCCGCGGTACGGTCATCAGGTCGTTGCCTTCAATGGCGCGCTCTGGCTGCTCGGCGGTGCCACCGGCGGCGACTCTGCCACCGCGATCGGCAGCGACGAGATCTGGACCTCGACGGACGGACGCGCCTGGACACCGGTGGCGGCGGGCGCGCATTTCTCTGCGCGCAACGAACATGCCGCAACGGTCTTTGGAGGCCGGCTGTATGTGGTCGGCGGTGCCAGCCGCAGCGGCTACTTCGGCGTGACGTATTTCAACGACGTCTGGTCCAGCGCCGATGGCGTGCAGTGGCAGCGCGATCTGACCGCAGCGCCCTTCGCGCCGCGCAAGACTCACCTGCTCATTCCGCACGCCGGCAAGCTGCATGTGATCGGCGGAGTGGCCACCGACCGTCATCACGACATCTGGCGCTCGGCCAATGGTGTCGCCTGGCAGGCCGGGTTCAGTCACGAGCTGTCGCGGCCCTGAGCCGGAAGGGTCGAAGCTGCGATGGCAGCTTCGACCCGGGCAAGGCGCGGGCGTATCAACGCCCGCAATGCTGGATCACGCCCGCCCGGTCTTCTTCAGAATCTCCTGTCGCGCCGCGTTCGATTCCTGATCGATCGCCTGCGTCACCGGCCGTTGCGCCATGTGCGCGCGCCATTCCCTGAGACCGGGCACGGTGCTGATCGCATCCCAGTCGTAGAACTTCCGTGTCATGACCTGGACCATGTCGGTCGATCGGTACAGGAAAATATCCGCCGCGGTGTATTGCTCGCCGCTGGCCCACGGCGAGAACGTCGCGAGCCGGCGCAGCGCGGCCAGGCCGCGTTCCAGTTGCGGCCGCACCGTTTCGCGCAGGTAGTCGGGGAGCGGATTGCTGCCGAACAGCCACGGCACGAGCTGGTGTGCCGGCGCTTCGAGATACAGCTCGGTCACCTTGATCAGCTGCTTCACCTTCGCGCGCGCGAATGCGTCCTGCGGATAGAGCGGCGTCGCCGGATGCAGATCTTCGAGATATTCGAGGATGACGTTGGTCTCGGTCAGAAATCCGCGCTCGGTCTCGAGCGCCGGAATTTTCCCCATCGGGCTGATCGCGAGCCAGGCCGGTTCCTGATTCGCCATCACCCGCACTTCTTCGAAGGCAATGCCTTTCTCCAGCAATGCCTGCTTGGCGATGCAGTAGAAATTGCTGATGGCGACACCGTGCAGTCTGAGCATGGTTGTGTTCTCCGCGTCCTGATTCATCTGTCCGGAAATCGGCTCCGGAAGTATGGTAACAACTGATCGGGACTGGATGATGCGTCCCTTCCCCTGCG
>NZ_DAINNK010000101.1:1214-15155 GCF_036735925.1 Povalibacter sp. | reverse complement strand
CCGGCCTGAAAACAGTCAGGCTAAAGCCTGACCTACAGAAAGAAGCGCTTAAGTCAGTGCCATTGGCTTTTACTCCACTTTGCGTGGAGCTTCATCAACAGCGCTGCCGGCGGGCGTCTCTGCTCCGCCGGCAGCGAGGTGCAATTACGACTTGAGCTTGCGAACTTCGCTCTTGGAAAGCGTGGTCGTCAGCTTGCCGTCGACGACCGAAATCGTCGAGGCCGGCACCGTCACCATCTTGCCGTCGACGATCAGCTGGGCGGAGCCATCGCCGGTGACGCGGTAGACGGCGCCCAGACGCACGCCATCGGCACCCAGCAGCATCTTGCCCGCTTCGGCAACCGCTTCACCCGCCATGGCGGACAGGGCGGAAGCCATCATCACTACAACAAGAACCGACTTCTTCACGTGCGTCTCCTCAATGACGGGGCAGGCGAGCTGCCAAGTGTTAAATACCAAGGAACCTTATACCTAGGCAGCTTAGTAATTAATCGATTTGCCGTCAATGACGAGTTTGTGAAATGACGCACGAATTCAGCGATCGACTGATTTCAGGCGATTTCCTCCAGGCGCACCCAGCGTCGCTCGGCCGATGAACGTCGGGCCGCTTCCAGCACCCGCTCGACCGTCCAGGCCTGGTCGAAATCCGGCGCCGCCGGCTGTCTGCCGCCGCGGATGACTTCGATCATCCGGCGCATCGACAGCGCCATCGGATACGCCGGCTGCGGATCGACATCGGCCGTGATGCCGATGTCCGGTGCTTGCGTGAAGCGCGCAGGAATCTCGACCGGTTGCAGAGAACCGCCGAGAGATCCTGCCTGCAGCGTCGTGTCGCGACTGGTCGGAAAACTCGGCGCCTTCGAAATGAAACGGCCCCTGGTGCCGAAGGCATCGAGCAGCCAGCCCGAACCGAGCGTCGCGCTCCATGACACCTGCAGCTGCAGCACCAGTCCGCTCCTGAAGCGCAGGATCAGGCACGCGTAGTCGTTGGTCTCGGGCGCGATGATCTTGCCGTCGGCAAAGCGCCATTCCTCGAGCACGCGGTTGTCGCTGGCGGTGAGCTCTTCGATTTCGCCGAACAGGAACACCAGCATGTGCAGTGCGTGACTGCCGAGATTGCGCATCGCCGATACGCCCTGCCCCGCCTGCGCGAACCAGTTGTACGGAAAGTAGGGGCTCGGATTGTTGAACAGCGACAGATTGAAGAAGCACGAACCGCCGAGCGGCCGGCCGAGAAAATCCTGATCAATCATCTCCCGCAACCGCTGATGCGCCGGCAGCCATTGCGAGAACGCATCGACGATCGCCACCTTGCCGCTGGTCTTCCAGGCGTCGCGCAGCTCGCGCGCCTGATCGATGTTCGCGGCGCAGGGAATGCCGTTGTAGACGTGTTTGCCATGACGCAGTGCGGCCAGCACCATCGCATGGCGCAGGTTCGGGCGCGTGCCGCAATCCACGATGTCGATGCCGGGATCGGCGGCCATGTCCTCGGCATTCCAGAACGGTCGCGCGACGTTGAATTTCTTCGCGGCGGCCTCGGCCGTTTCGCGGCGCGAGGTGCAGATGCCGACGACTTCCACGCCCGGCAGCGAACGCCACGCAGGCAGATGGGCGAATGCGCCCCAGTTGGCGCTGATGATTCCGACGCGCAGGGTCATGTCATGGTCTCCGGCACTCTTTTTTTTCTGCCTGTGGGGCCGGCTTCAGCCGGCCTCTATTTTTTTAAGGAGTCAGGCTGAAGCCTGACCTACAGCCTGACCTACAGGAGGAACAAAGCGTGCAGACGCATCAGCGCGGCTGCATGCGGATGGCGCCGTCGAGTCGCACGGTCTCGCCGTTCACGTAGCCGTTGCGGATCAGTTCGAGCGCCATGCTGGCGAACTCGTCTGCATTTCCCAGACGCGGCGGGAACGGCACCATCGCGCCGAGCGCTTCGAGCATCTGCGGCGTGGCGCGCGACATCGCGGGCGTCGAAAAAATACCGGGCTGGATCGTATTGACGCGAATCCCTTCGCGGGACAGATCGCGAGCGATCGTCAGTGTCATGCCGACGATCGCCGCTTTCGCCGCCGAATAAGCCGCCTGTCCCATCTGGCCCTCGGTCGCCGCAGCCGAGGCCGTGTTGATGAGCACGCCGCGTTCGCCGTCGACGGGTTCGAGCGTCATCATGCCGGCCGCCGCGCGCGTGATGCAGCGGAACGTACCGACCGTGTTCAGCTTGAGCACCCACTCGAACTGATCGGAGGGGAAAATCCTGATCTCGCCCGTCGTCTTGTCGCGGCGCGCGGTGGCGATGGCATTGCCGCCTCCGGCGCAGCTCACGAGTGCGCGCTCCTGGCCATTCGCCGCCCGGGCCCTGGCAAAGGCTTCGTCGACACTCTCATCTGACAGAACGTCGCAGCGGCAGAACACCGCGCCGGTTTCAGCCGCCGCCTTCTCGCCCGTGTCGGGATTGAGATCGAAGATCGCGACCCGGGCGCCCGCGGCCCGCAGCGCTTTGACGGTCGCCAGTCCAAGACCTGAGGCGCCACCGGTCACGACGGCGGCGAGGGAAGAATCGATTCTCATGGGAGGCATCTCCGGGTTGGGGTTCGACTTGCCCTGATCTTGTCCTGGCCTGCATCGTCTTGTGCGCCGCGGCTTGGCGAACCCCGGTACATGCGGCAAGCTTCGGCAGGCGCCGCACCGTATCAAACAACGCTGTTGACTATCAACTCGCCGGGGTGCGGCGGCGAAGGTATGATCGCCAGCCCGGATGCAAGCAATCCGGCAACCGAGAGTGGAGCGCACATGACGCAGGTGATGAAGGGGGTTCGGGTTCTCGAGGTCGCGCAGTTCACCTATGTTCCTGCGGCCGGCGCAGTGCTCGCCGACTGGGGCGCGGACGTCATCAAGATCGAACATCCCCTGCGCGGCGACACGCAGCGTGGCTTTCTCAACATGGGCGGCGTGGTGCTCGATCCCAATCGGCACACGCTGATGGAACATCCCAATCGCGGCAAGCGCAGCGTCGGCATCGACGTCTCCAGGAAGGAAGGCCAGGAGCTGCTGTACGAGATCGCCAGGACCTGCGATGTGTTCCTCACGAACTACCTGCCCTCGGTGCGTCAGAAGAACAAGTTCGACTACGAACACATCAAGGCGGTGAACCCGAAGATCATCTATGCGCGCGGCAGCGCCTACGGCGACAAAGGCCCGGAACGCGACGTCGGCGGTTTCGACGGCACGGCGTTCTGGTCGCGCAGCGGCATCGCGCATTCGATGACGCCGCCGGAACTCGAAGGCCCGCTGACGCAGGGCATTCCGGCCTTCGGCGATTCCATCGGCGGCATGTTCATCGCCGGCGGCATTTCCGCTGCGCTGTTCAATCGCGAACGCACCGGCGAAGGTCTCGAACTCGACGTCTCGCTGCTCAGCACCGCGTGGTGGGCGTCGGGCGCACTGGTGGCGCAGGGCATGGAAAAAGGCGTGATCACGCGCAATGCCATGCCGAACTCCGGCGGGTCCGCCAAGAATCCGCTGATGGGCAACTTCCGCACGTCCGACGGCGGCACCATCAATCTCTGCATGGTCAGCCCGACGGGACTGATCCGCGACGCCTTCGAACACTTCGGCATTCCCGAAGCCGGCGACGATCCGCGCTTCGCCGACGTGCACAAGCTGATCGAGAACTCCAGGGCGGCGAGCGACCTGATCGTCAAGGCGATCGGCAGCAAGCCGTTCGAATACTGGCGCCAGCATCTGAAGACCATGAAAGGCCAGTGGGCGCCGATCCAGAGCCTCATCGATCTCGCCAGCGACGAGCAGGCCATCGCCAACGACATGATCATCGAAGTCGAAGCGGCCGATGGCGGCAAGCCGCTCAAGCTGGTGCGCAACCCGGTGCAGTTCAATCACGAACCGGTGAAGACCACGCGCTCGCCGCAGGCCAACGAACACACCGAGACCTTCCTGATGGAAATCGGTTTCGAGTGGGATCGCATCGAACAACTGAAAGCTGCAGGCGCCATCGCCTGACCTACAACTACCGACGACCAACATGAAACCGGGAACGAAACTCAAAAGCGCGGTGTGCGACACCGAAGTCATGGTGATCAAGGCTGCCGACGTCGCCGTCGATTGCGGCGGTGCGCCGATGGCGGCGGAGCGTCCCGCCGAACGCGGCGTCATCGATCCCGCCTTCGCCGCAGGCACGAAGATGGGCAAGCGCTATGTCGATGAGGCCGGCACGCTCGAACTGCTGTGCGTGAAAGCGGGCCAGGGCTCGCTGTCCGTCGGCGGTGTCGCGCTCAAGCTCAAGGACGCCAAGCCGCTGCCCGCCTCCGACTGAAATCGCCTCGATGAACATTTCGCTTCTTCTCCAGATGGCTGCCGATGCCGAGCCGGATCGCATCGGACTGGTCTGCGACGGACGTCGCTGGTCGTACGGCTCGCTGCTGCGCGCCGCGCAGGGCGCCGCCACGTTGATGCAGAAGAGTGGCGCCACTCATGTCGCGCTGCTCGATGAGAACAGCGAAGCCGCGGCGATGGCGCTGTTCGGCGCGGCCCTCGCCGGCATTCCCTATGTGCCCTTGAACTATCGCCTCGCCGATGCGGATCTCGCCGCGCTGCTGGCGCGCATCGCACCGGCGTTCATCGTCGGCGACCAGGCGCGCGTCAACCGCCTGAATCCCGACGGCGGTCACGTCACGCTGTCGCGTGCCGAGTTCGTCGCGCAGGCCGAGCAGGCGGAACCGCATCCGGGCGCAGAAGAAGTCGACGGCGCCATCGCCGTGCAGCTTTTCACGAGCGGCACCACGGCGGCACCGAAAGCGGCGCTGCTGCGTCATGCGAACCTGCTCTCGTACATTCTCGGCACGGTCGAGTTCGGCTCGGCTTCGCCGGAAGAAGCGGCGCTGGTGAGCGTGCCGCCGTATCACATCGCCGGCATCTCGGCGCTCATGAGCTCGATCTACTCGATGCGCCGCATCCTGCTGCTGCCGGCATTCGAACCCGACGCCTGGCTTGCGCTCGCTGCTGCCGAACGCGCCACCAATGCGTTCGTCGTGCCGACGATGCTCTCGCGCATCGTGGCGCGCATGGATGCCGGCGCCAGAGCGGATCTCGGCACGCTGCAAGCCGTCGCGTACGGCGGCGGACGCATGCCGGCCGAGCTGATCGAACGCGCGCTGGAGCTGTTCCCCGACGTCGGCTTCACCAATGCCTACGGCCTGACGGAAACCAGCTCGACCATCGCCCTGCTCGGCCCCGACGATCATCGCGCTGCACATCGTTCCGCCGATCCGGTCATGCGTGCACGTCTCGCCTCGGTCGGCAAACCGCTGCCGACGGTCGAGATCGAAGTGCGCGACGAGGAAGGCCGGAAGCTGCCCGTAGGCGAGCGCGGCGAAATCCATGTGCGCGGCGAACAGGTGTCGGGCGAATACAAGGAGCGCAAGGCGCTCGACAACGATGGCTGGTTCCCGACCCGCGACGCAGGCTGGATCGATGCCGACGGTTATCTGTTCCTCGCCGGTCGCGCCGACGACGTCATCGTGCGCGGCGGCGAAAACATTTCGCCGGGCGAGATCGAAGACGTGCTCATGACGCATCCCACCATCGCCGATGCCGCTGCCGTTGCCGTACCGTCCGTCGAATGGGGCGAAGCCGTTGGCATCGCCGTCGTCGTGCGTCCGGGCCAGACGGCGCCGAGCGAAGACGAACTGCGTTCGCTGATCAAGAACCGGCTGCGCTCTTCGCGCGTGCCGGAGCGCATCGCCGTGCTGAACGCCCTGCCCTACAACGAAATGGGCAAGCTGCTGCGGCGCGAGGTCCGCGCGCTCTTCCGTTGATGCTCATGCTGTGGGGCCGGCTTCAGCCGGCCTGCAAGAAGTCAGGCTGTGACCGAAGGGAATCCCGCGGGAAAGCCTGACCTACAGAAGAAAGAAGCAACACCGACCGCCGACCGCAATGAACGACCCGCAGATCCCGCTCGCCGTCTGTGCCGATCGACTGCTCGCTCGGCTCGCCGGCGCGACGGGATCGCAGGCGATCGCAGCGCTCGACGGCCAGACGCTGCTCGGCGAACGCGCCCTGCTCGCGGGTTCACGCATCCCCGCACGCATCTCGGCCGGCGGCGGCTGTCGTCTGTTCGACGCGCTCGACGACACCCTCGCCCTGAACCTCGCGCGTCCCGACGATCGCGAATCGCTGCCGGCGCTGTTCGAATCCGACACGCTCGACGTCGGCGACGACGAGGCGATTGCGGCGGCGATTGCCGCCAGGCACGCCGGCACGCTCGTCGCACGCAGCCGGCTGCTGGGGCTGGCGATTGCAGCCGAGCATGAAGCGTTTCCTGCCGGTATCGCTCCCTGCATCGAACTCGCACGCGGCGCAGCGGCGCAGCCGCCACCACGCGCTCCCCGCGTCGTCGATCTCTCCGCACTCTGGGCCGGACCGCTGGCTTCGCACCTGCTGTGGCTCGCCGGCGCCGAGGTCATCAAGGTGGAAAGCCGCCGCCGTCCCGACGCCATGCGCGAAGGCGATGGCGAGTTCTACGCGCTGCTGAATCAGGGCAAGCAGAGCGTGGCGCTGGATTTCAAGGACACCACCGACCTGCACGCGCTGCGCTCGCTCATCGCGAGCGCCGACATCGTCATCGAAGCCTCGCGGCCACGTGCGCTCGCACAGCTCGGCATCGACGCCTCAGCCTTCGTCCGCGACACGCCGGGCCTCGTCTGGATCACGATCACCGGGCACGGCGCGAACGGTGCCGCGGCCGACTGGGTCGGCTTCGGTGACGACTGCGGCGTTGCCGCCGGCCTCAGTGCGGCATTGCACGCCGCCAGCGGACGCACGGGCTTCGTCGGCGACGCCATCGCCGATCCGCTCACCGGCGTGTTCGCCGCCGTCGAAGCATGGCAGGCATGGTCGTCAGGATGCGGCGCACGGCTCGGCATCGCGATGAGTCATGTCGTCGCGCACGCGCTGACGCAGGCACGGGCGGAAGATGCGGACGGATTCGCACGACAGTTGCGCGACTGGAGCGCGGCAGCCGGACAGCCGTTCCCGGAAGTGCGGAAACGCAGCATCGGACCGCTCCCCGCCTTCGGCGAACACACCCGATCGTTTCTGGCGCGGGTTGCGCGATGCTGATCCGTCGCACCGAACTGTTCGGCGCAGGCATCGCCGACGTGCGGATCGACGCCGGCATCGTCAGCGCGATCGGCGACCTCACCGCCCTGCCCTCCGAAGAAGTCATCGACGCCGCCGGCGGCCTGCTGCTGCCCGGCCTGCACGATCATCACATCCACGTCGCCGCCCTCGCCGCATCGTTGACGTCGGTGCGCTGCGGTCCACCCGACGTGAACGATGCGGAAGCATTCGCCGCGCGCCTGCGCACATCGGGCACCGGCTGGCTGCGCGGCATCGGCTATCACGAAAGCATCGCCGGCATGCTCGACGCCGCGACACTCGATCGATTCGTCACGCAACGCCCTGTCCGCCTCCAGCATCGCTCGGGCCGCATGTGGTTCTTCAATTCCGCCGGCCTCGAGTTGCTGCTGTCGCACGGCGATGCCCCGCCCGGACTGGAACGCATCGACGGCCGCTACACGGGACGCCTGTTCGACGAGGACGCCTGGCTGCGGCGCACGCTGGGCAGTTCGCCGCCCTCGTTCGCCCCGGTGGGTTCGGCGCTGGCGCGTGTCGGCGTCACCGGACTCACGGAAATATCGCCGACGAACGATGCCGCGATGGGCCGTCACTTCATGCACGAGACGCGCAGCGGCGCACTGCCGCAGCGCGTGCTGCTGGCCGGCAGTCTCTCTCTGTCGCACGGCGATACGGGCGGCAAGGTGCAACTCGGTCCGGCGAAGCTGCACCTGCACGAAGCCAACCTGCCGGACCTCGACACTGCAACGCAGTTCATCCGCCACGCGCACGACGCCGATCGCGGCGTCGCCATTCACTGCGCCACCGAAGTCGAACTCGTCTATGCGCTCGCCGCGCTGCGCGATGCCGGCGTGAAATCAGGCGACCGCATCGAACACGCTTCCGTCGCGCCCGACGATGCGATCGAAGAGATCGCACGCCTGAACCTCGCGGTCGTCACTCAACCCCATTTCATCCGCGAACGCGGCGATGCCTATCGAACTGACGTCGAGGCGGCCTCGCAGCGACTGCTGTATCGCCAGCGCGCCTTCCTCGATGCCGGCGTGACGCTGGCCGGCGGCAGCGACGCACCCTTCGGCCACTACGATCCGTGGGCTGCGATGGCGGCGGCCGTCGATCGCCGCACACAACAGGGCGCGATCATCGGCGCGAGCGAAGCACTCGCTCCGGAAGAAGCACTCGACCTGTTCCTGCGCGTGCCTGATGCGCTCGACCGGCGCCGCACGATCGCTGTCGGCGTAGTCGCCGATCTCTGTCTGCTCGATCGTCCGTGGTCACGGGCACGTTCGGCGTTGTCGTCGGCTTGCGTGCGCGCCACGTTCGTCGGCGGGGTGAGGGTGTTTGAGCGTGATTCGGAGAGGGAGCCGCGAAAGACCGCATAAAAGAAGATTGGCGTCGCCACTTGCGGACGCGGCAGGGATTGGGAATCCTTGCCGCGTCGTCGAATGACAGGGACCCATGACGTGCGACGTTCCATCCTCTTCACAAGCTGTGCGCTCGCCTTCTGTATCGCGGTTGCATTGCCGGCCCCCGCAGCCACGGAAGGCGACGATTCACGCTACGACACCCGGCAGGACGTCCTGATCAGGACGCCTGACGGCGCGACGCTCTCCGCGGTCGTCATGCTCCCGAAAGGCAATTCGACGCGGCTGCCGACGCTGCTCACGCTCACCATCTACAGCAACGTGGCCGATGCGCTCGCCTGGTGCAGGCCGGCCGTCGATCGTGGCTATGCCTGCGTCAACGCAGACACGCGCGGCAAGCGACTCAGTCCCGACCCGATCGTGCCCTACGAGCACGACGCCGAGGATGCGCATGCGATTCTCGACTGGATCGTGCAGCAGCCGTGGAGCAATGGCAGCGTCGGCATGCGCGGCGGCAGCTATTCGGGTTTCACCGCCTGGGCGGCGACGAAGCGCAAACATCCGGCGCTCAAGACGATCGCCGTTTCGGCCGCGGCAATTCCCGGCTTCGGACTGCCGATGTACAACAACGTTTTCCTGAATGCGAACTACGCCTGGGCCTTCTACACGACGAACAACAAGCTGCTCGACGACCAGGCGAACGACGATCGCGACCGCTGGTCCCGCATGGCGCGCAACTGGTTCAAGAGCGGACGACCCTACCGCGAGATCGATCAGGTGGACGGTACGCCCAACCCGTGGCTGCAACGCTGGCTGCAGCACCCCACCTACGACGGCTACTGGCAGCGGATGGTGCCGTACGGGCATGACTACGCCGGTATCGACATACCGGTACTGACGATCACCGGTTACTACGACGACGGCCAGATCTCGGCGCTCCAGTTTCTGAAAGAGCACTATCGTCATCGACGCGACGCCGAGCACTACGCGGTGATCGGCCCCTACGATCACCTCGCTACGCATTGGGAGAAGAAGCCGCCGGTGCTGCGCGGATATGAGATCGACCCGGTCGCGCAGTTCAGCACGCCGGACCTGGTGTTCGACTGGATGGATCACGTACTGCGCGGTGGTCCGATGCCCGCACTATTGAAGGACCGCATCAACTTCGAGGTGATGGGCGCGAACGAGTGGCGACATGCGCCGTCGCTCGACGCCATGAGCGCACTGCGGCGCACGCTCTACTTCTCCAGCGTACGCACCGGCGACCATCTGCAGCTTGCTTCCGTCAAACCCGCAAGCAGCGGCAGCAGCGAACATGTCGTGGACTTCACCGATCGCAACGTCTTCAACAACTTCAATTCCTATCCGTATCCGATACAGGGCGTGAAGTTCCGATTCATCACCGAGCTGCAGTTCCTGAGCGAGCCGTTCGCGCAGCCAACGGTACTGAGCGGCGCTCTGCGAGGCGTCGTGAACGTGACGATCAACAAGAAGGATTTCGATTTCGGCGTGACCGCGTTCGAGGTGATGCCCGACGGCACGCTGTTCAATCTCGGCTACTCATTGCAGCGCGCGAGCTATGCCCGGGATGCAACCCGCCGTCGGCTGCTCCAGCCCGGCAAGACGACCGCGATTGCATTTGCGACGACGGTCGTGAGCCGCAGGCTCGCGGCGGGCAGCCGGCTGCTGGTGCTTTTCGACGCGAACAAGAATCCCGGTGCGCAGGTGAACTACGGCACCGGCAAGGAGGTGAGCGACGAATCGATCGCGGATGCCGGCGAGCCGCTACGCATCCGGTTGCGCAACGACAGTTTCATCGAGCTGCCGCTGAGCGAATGAGCTGAGTGAAGCAGGAAATGCAGTACCGGCAAGTGGACTATGACCCGCGCCTTGGTCATTCCAGGCCGGCTGAAGCCGGCCCCACAGGAGGAGCCTCGTCCGTGATCGCATCGATCAGTCCCCAGCGCAGCGCTGTCGCCGCATCGACGCGCTCGCCGGACAGCATCATGAGCGCCGCTCGTTGCCGGCCGATGCGGCGCGGCACGGAGACGCAGCCGCCGGCACCCGGCAGCAGTCCCATCGACAGCTCCGGCAGCTGGAACCACGCGCCCTTCGTTGCGGTCACGCGCTGCGCGAACGCGGCCATTTCCAGACCCGCGCCGATGCACGCGCCCTGGATGTGAACGTCGACGATCTCCGGCCGGCGCGCGATGGCACGCGCCGGCAGCGTGCGGCAGCGGATGTCGTGTGCCGTCGCCGCATCGCGCGTGGTGCCGAATTCGTCGAGATCGCCGCCGGCGCTGAACGCCGCACCGACGGCGCGGAATTTCACGGCACGGATGTCGGGATCGAGCGCTGCGACGGTGAACGCTTCGAACAACTGATCGCGCATGGCGCGATCGATGGCGTTGCGGGCCTGCGGCCGGTTCAGCACGACCCGCAGTTCATCGTCCTGCCGATCGAGGATGACGCTGCCCGGGACCGTCGAAACCTTCGCGTGATTCCGCGCAGCCAGCCATTGCGCGTACTCGGCGCTGGCCTGCAACAGTCCGTAGCTCAGCGATTCCAGCGTGAGCGCACGATCGAGCGATTGTCCTTCGGCAACGCGCAGCAGCTGCACGATCACCGCCGCCGCATGCGGATTCGCCTCCACCTGACGGATCAGCGTTTCCAGCGCGATCGGCGCTTCGATGATGGCATCGAGCGTTGCCGCCAGTGGATGAGCGCGCTCGCCCAGCCCGATGACGGGCACCGACGGCAGAGGCTGCAGGCCGGCATCGCGCGGCCACGTATCGAGATCGACGAGGGCGAGCGCCTGCGACGAGACGGCCTGCAATGGCTGGATCAGGTATCGCGCGATCATTTCGCGTACGGCGCCCGCAGCGCCTTCTTGTCCGGCTTGCCGACAGCGGTCTGTGGAATGGCGTCGACGAAATGCAACAGCGGACTGTCACGCCGCTGGTTCAGCGCATTCACCAGCAGGTCCGGAACGTAGAGTCGGCGATGCAGATCTTCGGGATGCATGGCGCAGTGATGACACAGCCGCTACGGGCTTCGCAAGATGCCCGGGCTTTCTTCCTGTGGGGCCGGCTTCAGCCGGCCCAAGCGTCAGGCTGAAGCCTGACCTACAGCAGAAAAGACGCCAATACATCAGGAAGGCCGCCCTGGCGACGGGCCGCGGAAGAATGCGCTCATCGCGCCATCAGCCGCGCCAGCCCCGCAATCGATTGCCGGCGTCGCAGGTCACGATCTCGGCGGTGATGAAACGCGCGTCGTCGGAGGCGAGGAACAGCGCCAGCGAAGCGATGTCGTCCGCCGTGCCGTGCAGCTTCAGGATCTGCTGCCCCTGCACGCGCGCATAGGTTTCCGGCGGCAGGCTGCCGCGCGAGGCCGGCGTTTCCATGAGGCCGGGCGCAATCGCATTGACGCGGATGCCGTCGGCGCCGAAGGAACCCGCCATGCCGAACGTCATCGCATTCAGCGCCGCCTTGGTCACGCCGTAGGCCGTGCCCGGCAGGTAACTCGCCATCGAGGTGATGTTGACGATGTTGCCGCGCGCCGCGGTCAGCGCCGGACGCAGTGCCTGCGCGAGGCGCAACGGCGCCACAGTGTTGACGGCAAAAAACCTGAGCCACTTTTCCTGCGAGAGATCGGCGAAGCCGGTAGCGATTTCGCCATACGCCAGGCCTGCGTTGTTGATGAGCACATCGATGCGCGGCTGTTCGCCGAGCAGCTTCGCGCCCAGTTCGGCGATGCCGGCCTCGCTCGCAAGATCGACGCGATGGCCGGAACACTTCGCTCCCTCACCGCGCAGCGACGCGACCGCCGCTTCGAGTCCTCCCTCGTCGATATCCGTCAGGACGAGCGCGGCACCCTCGCTCGCGAAGGCGCGTGCAAATGCCTGCCCCATGCCGCCGGCGGCACCGGTGATGACGACGAGCCTGTCCTTGAACCGCTGGGCCATGGCGTTCTCCTGGCTGAAGAAACCAAGAGTAACCGCAAAGAACGCATAGAACGCAAAACAGAAGAACTGGCCGCAAAAAGCGCAAAAGGCGCAAAAAAATCCTGATGTGGAGTTCTGCTTTTGCGCTTTTTGCGGCTACTTCCTTTCTCTTTCTTCTATGCGTTCTATGCGGTTACTCCGCTCTTCTCTGAACCTCAGCCTTCCGCCTCGACGTCGTACGCCGACAGATAGCGCTCGAACATGCCGCGCAACTTGTCCGGGGTCAGGTTGTACTGCGCCAGCTTGTATTCGTGCCGGCCGAACTTGTCCTGCGGATTGTCGTCGAGCCACGCCGTCATTGCGGCTTCGGCGGCTGGCGTGAACGCGTCGCCGAGCGCCTGGTACAGCGTGCGCATGGTCGGCAGCGGATTGCGCATCAGGTCGGCGTAGTGCACGTCGATGATGCGGTCGTGACCGATGCGTGCGCGCGTATCCATGATGCGGCTGGCGTGTTCGACGGCCTGATACGAACAGTCCTCGCCCAGCCATTCGGTATCGACCTTGCCGAGGAATCCCATGTGCGCCAGCGACAGCAGGCTGCAGAACGAACCCGTCGCGGTGAGCGGATCGCGATGCGTCCACACCAGGCGTGCATCGGGGTAGACCTCGAGCAGCGTGTCGAGATACAGCGCGTGCGACGGCATCTTGAGATTCCAGATGCCGGGCGCATCGGCCTGCAACAGCTGCAGGAAGCGCTTGTGATACCGGTAGGTCGAAGTCAGGTCGATGTCGTTGCCGAACAGGTAGTCGCGATAGTTCGGCAGGCGCCCGCGCGATTCCCACATCAATGCCTTGAAATCGGAATTGATGAAGAACATGCACTCGTTCGGATAGATCGCCGAGTTGCGGTAGTACTTGCCCATCTCGGGCCGCGCCGCGAGCATCTTGCGCTCCATCTCCAGCCGGGCGAGCGCACGCGGATCGTTGTAGAGCGTGGCGGTGCTCGGCGGCGGCACCGGATCGTCGATTTCCCACGTGAGTGGCGAGCGTCGCGCCGGATCGGCGGCCAGCAGATTGCTCAGCAGCGTCGTGCCGGTACGCGGCACGCCGAACACGAACACGGGCCGTTCGATCGGACGCTGCAGCAGTTCGGGATGCTGATCGAGATACGCCGTCGCTTGGAGTCGATTCGCGAGCGCCGCCACCATCGTCGCGCGGAAGCGCTGCGCGCCCTGCTCCGGATAGTCGACCTGGCTGGCGTCGGCGAGAAGAACGTCGAGGCCTTCGCGGAAACTCTCGCTGTCGAAGCGTTCCAGTCCGGTCGTGCGCCGCGCTTCGGCAATCAGGTCAGCGGCGTTGAACTGCTGCGCCATGTCGTCCCCCGTCGGATGAGCATTGAGTCGGGGCATCTTCTGCCCCGTTCGCCGCAGCCGCAACGAGGTTTTCTTTGTGCGACGGGCCGCAGTGTTGCGAACGGGCCGC
>NZ_DAINNK010000101.1:0-1114 GCF_036735925.1 Povalibacter sp. | reverse complement strand
CGACGGAACGCGAACGAGAAACTCGACGGCGAGGCGAACCCCAGCGAATACGCAATGGATTTGACGCTCTGCTCCGTCGCCAGCATGCGCTTCGCGTGATCGATGCGCGCCTGTGCGACGTGCTCGCCGATGGAATGGCCGCGACTGACGCGGAAGCCGCGTGTCAGCTGCCGTACGGACAGATTGCACAGCGTCGCCAGCTCCATCAGCGTCGGCGCCTCGCGGATTTCGCGCAGGCGCTCGTCGATGCGACGCAACCGCCATACCGCGAGGCCGCCGACCGCCGGGCCCTCATGGATCGAAGCACAGTAGCGTGCGATTTCGATCGCGACCTGGCCGGCGATCAGTTCCACCAGCATTTCGCTGGCGAAGCCGGGGTGCCGCAGTTCATCCGTCAGCCGCGTCAGCAGATTGCGGATGTTGGCGTCGCCGAGATCGAGGCTGGCTTCGAGACGGCGGTCGGTCCATTCGAGATCGCCTTCGAACCACTGCCGCATCGCCTCGGCATGGATGTGACACACCAGCGAGCCCTGCGGCGCGCCGCCGCTGGTGGAGACCTGCATGGTTTCCTGCGGCGGCAGCAGGAACACGTTGCCGATGCGTTCGAAGCGGTGCTGACTCCAGTGTTCGCGATAGCAGCCGCGCGTGTTGCGCGGACGCGGGTTGAGACAGAAGTCGAGCCGGTAATCGTCCTGCAGGCGCAGCACGCTGTCCGTCGGTTCGAGCACATGGAAGCAGGCGAGCTGCGCCGTCATGGTCGGCACGCGGACTTCCGCGTCGATGGTCACCGTCGGTCGTGCGTGGCTCACGGGACTGCCCCCTCATTCCAGCCCGCCGGTCTGTGCCGGCGATGACGCAATATCGCTCAGATCAGGCATCCGGGACAGCCGCTTTTCCCGGCATTTCCTTGACCTCAGCCGACAGATTCCGGCCCGGATTCGACAGCGTGGCGAGTTGCCGCGACTGCTGTGCCGAACGAGACGGCGGAGGACGTGCTACTCCGCGCGGCCGGAATGCAGCATTCCGGCCTTTCCTCAACAGTGACCCGCGTTGCGGGTCGTTCCTCTGTAATCGAAAGTGACCTTCTTCCTGTGGGTCAGGCTTTCCCGTGGGA
>NZ_DAINNK010000100.1:0-15287 GCF_036735925.1 Povalibacter sp. | reverse complement strand
AGGGGGCCCTCCTACTGTGGGGCCGGCTTCAGCCGGCCTCCGGGGATGTCAGGCTGAAGCCTGACCTACAGAAGCATCCCCTGCTTCTCGATGAACGCCACCACCTGATCCAGCCCCTGCCCCGTCTTCAGGTTGGTAAACACGAACGGCTTGTCGCCGCGCATCCTGCGCGCATCGCGATCCATGACTTCGAGCGATGCACCGACATGCGGCGCCAGGTCGATCTTGTTGATGATGAGCAGGTCCGATCGCATGATCCCCGGCCCGCCCTTGCGCGGAATCTTGTCGCCGGCAGCAACGTCGATCACGTAGAGCGTGAGATCGGACAGCTCCGGACTGAACGTCGCCGCAAGATTGTCGCCGCCGCTCTCGACGATGATCATGTCGAGACCGGTGAAATCCTCCATCAACTGGTCGATGGCGGCGAGATTCATCGATGCGTCCTCGCGGATCGCCGTGTGCGGGCAGCCACCGGTTTCGACACCGCGGATGCGCTCCGCCGGCAGCGCCTGGCTGCGGATCAGGAACTCGCAGTCTTCCTTCGTATAGATGTCGTTGGTGACGACGGCGAGGTTGTACTGCTCGCGCATGCGCTTGCACAGGGAATCGACGAGCGCCGTCTTGCCCGAACCGACCGGACCGCCGACACCGAGACGCAATACATCGCTGTTCTCCACCATTTGTCCTTCCATCCACAGGATGTCCGGATGATACGACAGCGGCGTCGCGGTTCGACTGCGCCAAATGACTTACCGTCATCCCGCACGCCGGGGCCACAGTTGCCCCGGCGTACCTGACACTGCGTGCGATCAGGGCTCGTGCCTGACCGGTCCGAAACCGGGCGGCGATTTGCGATGCTGCGTCGCCGATTCGTACGCGGAAGCCACCGTGATCAGGGTCGACTCCTGGCCGGGCTCGGCCCAGAAGGCGATGTTGTACGGCAGCCCTACGCCACCGAGTCTGGTCGGCGTCGCGTTCCATTGGCCTTCGTACCTGGTCGCGTCCTTGCTCAGTACGAAACTGGCATCGACCACCGTCGTCGAGAAGCCCGCCGGCACGAACACTTCGGGAATGCCCAGCATCGCGCCGTAGCCGTAGCCCGAGCGGCTGCCGCTGTCGCTCGCCGTGGCGCCGCCGATCTTTTCCGCCAATGTCGGGTTCACCGGATTCACCAGCACATCGATGCCGTTCTGGCGCAGCACCTTGGTCATGACCATGCGCAAGGTGTCGCGGCGCTTCATCGTGTAGGTGATGGCGTCGGTCCGGATATCCATTTCCTTGTTTTCCCAGTTGGTCATCGCCGCGCGACGCACGTCGTTGTAGTACTTCGCATTGGCGTTGAGCGTCTGCCAGTCGTAGACGCTGGCGTCGCCGCGCAGGGCCAGGTACTTGGCGAAATCGAAGGCGAACGTGTAGCCCGACACGGCCTCGGGATCTTCGGGCGGATTGCCGAATACCCGGTTGAAGTTCAGGTTGGCGGGCAGCGGCGCCTTGTGGGTCGACAGCGCCACCAGATACTTGCGGCTGGTCACGTCCCAGCCCGGCACGGTGAACTCCGGTTTGCCATCCTTCTGCCACGCGAAGATCTCGGGCATGTGGAACGGCACGACTTCCGCGATGGCGTCGTTGAACGTGAACGTCATGTTCGGAATGGCCGGATCGTCCGGGTAGCGCGGGTCGACGGTCTCGACCAGTTCGGCACCCAGATTCCGCAATACCGCAAGCTCGCGATTGATGCCGTCGCTCACGGCGATCTTCGCGGGATTGTCCTTCACGAACAGCTCGCGGACGATGCCGATGCGCATGCCTGCGAGCGGCCTGGCCTTCGCGGTCGCAATCGCATCGAGATACGGCGTCTTCGATTCGATCACCCGCGGCAGCGACGTGTAGAGATCGTGCGCATCGAAGTACGTGCCCGTCTTCTTGTCGCGGAAGGCATCGAGCACGGTCGCCGCATCCTTCACGCTGCGGCAGATGATGCCCGGACGATCCTGGTAGGGATTGGCGCCGATGGTGCCGTCGAACGAAATCATTCCCTTGGTCGGCACGATCAGGGCCGTGCTGTGATAGTTCGCGGGACCGCGGCACGAGCCGCCGGTGGTTTCGCAGATGGAACACACGACCAGGTTCGCCGCCACGGACGCGCCGGAGCCGCCGCTCGATCCCGCCGTGACCCGTTCGGTGTCGTAGGGATTGCACGTCATGCCGCCCCACGTTTCGCGCGAGCCGCCGGCGCCGATGTACGGCCGCTCCACCTTGGCCGGTCCGGTGGGATCGCCGCTGCCGCCGTTGTATTCGGAATTGTGGGCGTGCGCGTAGATGATCGCGCCGGCTTCGCGCAGGCGACGCACCAGTGTCGAATCCCTGGGCGGTGCGTCCATCGCGTACTTGACGTCGCCGCCGCCGGTCGAGCGCATGTCTGCGGTGTCATAGACCGCCTTGAATGACATCGGCGCGCAGTACAGCGGCATGGTCTTCGTGTCGAAGTCGCGGCCGTATTTCTCGTCGAGCTGCGCCGCGTATTCGAGCGCATCCGGCTGCTGGCGGAACTTCTCGCACGCCGGCGGCGCATCCTTGGGCAACGGCGTGCCCGGCGGCGCATCGAACTTGCCCTTGCAGGTCACCGAGCGCTCGCCGCGGATGTTGATGGATTCGAGTGCGTTCACCTGCCCGGCATTGGCAGTGCCGACCAGCATGCCGAACTGCTGATATACGCCCGGGTCCGACAGGGTCGGCTCCATGCGACCGAAGTCGGGCGGCAATCCCTTGTACTTGTCGAAGTCGGGAACGTGCTTGTCGATGGCCAGCGTTGCCGTCGGGAATTTCAACGGCGCACCGGCCCGCACCGCTCCGGGCACAGCCTTGATCTTCGTTCCCTCGGCGGTAACGAGTTTCGAGCACACACCGTTGTAGGCGCGTGCACGGGTGATGTAGTCCTGCACGACCTGCCTGCAGGTGGTCTCGCCGGATCGAATCGCATCCTGGATGCTCTCGATGCTGGCTTCCTCGATCTGAAAGGGTTTCGCCGCGTGCGCTGCGCCTGCACCGAGCAGCGCAGCGGACAGCAACAGGGTTCGAACCGACAGGTGCACCGCCATGGGAATCTCCGTAGCCCGGAAGTTGAGCGCGGTGCGCGACAGCTTCCTGCCACGTCCGCAACGATGGATGCCACCGGGCAGACGGAGGCGACGGGCAGTGCCCTACCAGGAGCGAGCCGGATTCACGTCCGCGTCGCCCGCGGTCGATAGGCCGAGAACATCGAGAACACCCACGGACGGCAGGCGGCGAGCATCGCGAAGCTGAGCTTGTCGCGCGACGGCACGTGCGCATCCAGGACGGCCAGCTCGGCGAAGTCCATGGAAAGGCGCTCCAGCTTGCGCAGCATGATGCGGATCGATGCCTGCGACAGTTCGGCCGAATGAAAGCTCAGGTTCTCGTTGCGCTCGGTGAACGGCGATTGCAGGAACTCTGCGCGAACCTGGCGCTCATAGGCACGGCGCACCGGACCGTCGACGCGCCAGGCGATCGGCAGCTTGGCATTGAGGCGTACGGTATTGCCCTGAACCTCCAGCAGGTGGGCCCGCGCGAGCGTCGCGAGCCAACTGCGCATCGTCCGCTGGCTGGCGCCGAGTCGCGCGGCGATCGCGGTCATCTCGTGACCGTTGAGCAGCAGGTAGAAACAGGCCAGCAGCGAATCGTTGCTGGCCAGCACGCGTTCCTGTTCCAGCGTCAGCATCGGAATCTCGGTCTGCTGCGGACGCGAGCCGTTGGACAACGCCGCGAGTTCGGCGAACGACATGTCGAGCACGGCGCAGATCTTTTCCAGCCGCGCGATGGTGAAGGATCGATCGGCGAAGAGGCGCTTGACGGACGATTCGCTCAGGCCGAGCGCCTTGCCGAGCTTTCCGTACGTGAAGCCGCGCGTACGCAGGCAGCGCTTCAGCGCGCTGATCAGCCGATCGGTCTCGCTCATCAAGTCTCTCCGCATTGCATGACGATCTGCAGAGTACCGTATTCCGGTACCTTTCCAGAAACAGGTTGATAAGCAGGCCATGCCCGATATCTTCCCTCCCGCGCCGGCCGCACCGGTCGGCGCATCGAACGAATAAGCATCATGAGGAGAAGCGTATGAAGGGTGTTGCTCTGGCCGTTGCACTGGCGCTGCCTGCGCTGGCGAGTGCGAGCGACGTTGGCGATTGGTATCTGACGCCGCAGTTCGGAGGCGTGTCGGTCGACAACGATCGGCCGGTCCAGGACAAGGACTGGTTGTATGGCCTGGCATTCGGCAAGCACGTGAGCCAGAACCTCAGCATCGAGCTGAATGTCGACGGCTCGCAGATCGGCGGCGGCCCCGGCCGCAGCGACCTGAGCCTGTGGGGCACGTCGCTCAACTTCCTCGGCGTCATGAATCGCGACAGCGCATTCTCGCCGTACATCAGCGTCGGTGCGGGCGCGCTGTCGAACGAACGCAGCCCCGGATCGAATGCCACGGATCTCATGGGCCAGGCCGGCGTCGGCGCGTTCATTCGTCTGTGGGAAGCCGCCGACGGTTCGAACAGCTTCTCGCTGCGTCCGGATCTGAAGGCGCGCTGGAGCGATGCCGGCGCCGAGAACGATCTGGTCGACTACATCGGCACGATCGGCTTCCAGTTCTCGTTCGGCTCGCCGGCGCCCAAGCCGGTCGCTGCGCCCGAACCTGCACCGGCGCCGGTCGCACCGACACCGCCGCCTCCGCCGCCGCCGCCCGGTGATGAAGACAAGGACGGTGTGCTCGACCCGGCGGATCAGTGCCCCGGCACGCCTGCGGGCGTGGCCGTCGACGCCAAGGGCTGCCCGCGTCAGGGTTCGATCACGCTCGAAGGCGTGACGTTCGAAACGAACTCGGCGAATCTGACCTCGGATTCGCGCGGCGTACTCGATGCCGTGGCCACGGATCTGAAGAAGTACCCGAACCTGCGTATCGAACTGCAGGGACACACCGACAGCAGCGGCTCGGACGCCTACAACCTCAAGCTCTCGCAGCAGCGCGCCGAATCCGTGCGCGGCTACCTCGTCCAGCAGGGCGTGGCCGCGAGCCAGCTTGCTGCGCGCGGCTATGGCGAGACCCAGCCGATCGACGACAACGGCACGGCCGAAGGCCGGCTGCACAACCGTCGCGTCGTGATGCTGGTGCTCGACAACCCGGGACAGGTGAAGGTGGAAGGCGCAGGCACCGTCACGAAGTAATCGACCGGCGACACGAACCGGCCGGGGCGGCGCAAGCTGCCTCGGCCGGTTTCTTTTTGGACCCTGCGTGGGCAGCGTCGTATGCAACGGCGTGTCGGTCCCGGTCCGGGTCATTCGTCTTATAGAACACCGGATACCGACCCAAGAGGAAACCAGGATGCGTTACATGATGTTCGTGACTTCCAGCACGCAGGGCCCGCCGCCGCAGGCACTGATGGAGGCGATCGGCCAGTTGGCGGAACGGGAATTCAAGGCCGGCCGGCTGATCGAAACCAACGGCCTGATGCCCATACAGATGGCGACGCAGGTCTCGCTGGAGAAGGGCGAACTCCACGTCATCGATGGACCGTTCACCGAATCCAAGGAAGTGATCGGCGGCTACGCCGTGTTCGAGTTCAAGAGCAATGAGGAAGCCGTGGCCAGCGCCGTCGAATTCATGGAACTGCACCGGCAGTTCGCACCCGGCTGGGAAGGCAGATGCGAAGTTCGCCAGATCGCGGCAGAGTGACACGCGATCCGTTCTGAAGAACCCGTGATGGAGAATTCACAGATGGCAAGAATCGTCTTCGGAATGAACGTGTCGCTCGACGGCTACGTCGACCACGAGAAATTTTCACCGGGCCCCGTACTCTTTCGTCACTGGATAGAGCAAGTGCGTGGCGTAGCGGGCAGCGTGTACGGTCGTCGCATGTACGAGATCATGCGTTACTGGGACGACGATCATCCCGAATGGACCGCGGAACTCCGGGAATTCGCGACGGCCTGGCGAACCCAGCCGAAGTGGGTCGTGTCGGGCACGTTGAAGTCGGTGGGCCCCAACGCCACGCTGGTCGACGGCGATCTCGGGACGACGATACGTGACCTGAAGGATCGGCTCGCCGGGGAGATCGCCGTCTCCGGACCCGACCTCGCGCGCAGCCTGACCGACCTCGGCCTCATCGACGAATATCGACTCTACTTCCATCCCGTCGTGCTGGGCCACGGCAAACCGTTCTTCACCGGACCCCGGCCGCCGCTGCGCCTCGTAGCGAACGAGTCGATGGACGAGAACGTGATCCGGTTGACCTACGTTCCTGCGTGATCGCGACGGGGCGCAGCAGAGCTGCGGCGCGCGGCATCGATGACATGTGATGTAAATAATTTTTGACACCATGTCTGGTTTTTATTACTTTCCCCGCACGCCTGAAAGCCGCGGAGAAACCGATGTCATTTCGAGAGAAGACCGCCTGGGTGACGCTGATCGCCCTCATCGTGGTGTCGCTGATGTACTGGCTGCATGGCCCCGGCATGTTCGAGCCGCACCGGCATGGCTTGGCGCTGCTCGCGCTGGGAGCCTCGCTCGGCACCTTCGTATCGATCGAACTCATCGGCTGGCTGGTGTTCTATTTCCGCAACCCCAAGGAGGCGCGTACGCCGAAGGACGAGCGCGAACAGATCATCGCGCTGAAAGCCACGCGCATCGCTTTCTGGGTGTTCACCGCAGGTACCTTCGCAGCCATCTTCGTGACGCTGCACCTGGCCGGCGCGGGCGCCGTTGCCATGGGCGTATCCATCGTGTTCGCCTTCGTTCTGGCGCAGCTCGTGCGCCAGGCCACGATCATCGTGTATTACCGCCGCGGCTCATGATGAGCAGCACCGTCATCACCAACGGCATCCGCCGGCTGCGCTTCGAACATCGCGAGATGACGCAGCAGGAGCTGGCGGACCGCATCGGCGTCACGCGGCAGACGGTCAATGCCATCGAAGCCGGAAAGTATTCGCCGTCTCTGGAAGTGGCGTTCCGCATCGCGCGGGTGTTCGGATTGCGCGTGGACGAGGTTTTCGAGTTCGCGGAGTCCGTCAAGAACACGAGCAGGAACAGCAGCAGGAAATGAAGATGACCCGCATCATCGCCATGCTGCCCGTCAGGAGCATGCCGAGCAGCGTGGAGTTCCGATTCCTTGGTGCCCGGATTCCTTGATTCCTTGGTGCCGGGCCGCGGATTCGCGGATTCAGTTCGGGAAATGGCGCTGCACGGCCTCGCGCAGGCTGGATTCGCTCCGTTGCAACAGTCGAGCGACGTGTGACAGCGAGGCAATCCTGTGCGTGACTGCCTGATGAGCGATCCAGGCGCGCGCCCGGCTCAAGTGACGCTGTTTGCCTGAGGAGCACAACGCCTCAGGGGTCACCTGAAACTGTTGTGCTGCCTCTTCGATCAGATGCTGTACGGATTTGCGTGACCTTGGCCGCCATGCGGCGCCGAGCAGCCTGCCGGCGAAGTCGTCACTGCCGAGAATCCGTTGGTCGTTGGGATTGCATTCGATGAGCGGAGAGACCGCATCGACTTCCTCGCTGAGAAAGCGTTGGTATGCTGCTTTGGCCTGATCTGCACACGAGTGAAACATTGCCAGTGCGAAATCGGTAGTGACCCAGGGCTCGGGTCGCGTGCCGAGGTAGGTGTGGTGGCTTGACCATGGATAGTCTTCCGCCTTCGACGTCATGTGTGCGCGAACCGGATTGAGGTGGATGTAGCGAAGCAGTTCAAGCAGGTATGCGTCGGCGTCGACCAGCACGGGGTGATACCGCTTCTCGAAGAGATGTCCTGTCGTATGAAGGTGGCGCTGAATGATGCGGGCGTACTGACCGGCGATCCTTAGCATCAGGCGGCCAAGCGGTACGTCGCCAACCTGAACGAGCAGATGCACGTGATTGGTCATCAGGCAGTACGCATGGAGCCGGGCCGTGAATCGCTCAACGACTTCTGCCACGAGTTGATTGAACACGTGTCGGTCAGCAGGGCTAAAGAAGATGTTCTGGCGATGGTTCCCGCGGAGCGTGACGTGGTAGAACGCGCCTGGAACATGCAGTCGGAGAGGGCGTGGCATCCGTGCCTCGGAAGTGGCAGCCTGGGTACGCCACCATGCATGCGCCTGGAGAATCACGGCACACGAATTTCTGGGTAGTTCTGGGAGAAATCCGCGAATCCGCGGCCCGGCACCGACTCCCGCGGGCACCGACTCCCGCGCGGCAGGCACCGACTCCCGCGCGGCACCGACTCCCGGCCCGGCACCGACTCCCCGCGGCACCGACTCCCCGTACGCAATCAACTTCTTCGTTCTTGTGAGGGGCTGAGGAACGCTGCGACTGCCGTGCTCGCGACAAGCACCGCGTAATCGCCACTACGGCACTCGAGCGCCGTCGACCTTCCTGTCGGCTATGCATCAACCTTTAATACCGTGTTAGCCCGTTGGCACGCCAATTCGCCGCTCGCGATAGTCGATGAGCATGTGTTCAAGCTGCGGCGTTACAAAGCCATCACAATAGATGTGGGCGAAAAGGACGGGTTCGCGGTTTCCGCGGGATCAATTCGTGGGAATCACCTCGACGATCTGCACGTTGAGCGTGGTCGTCCAGCGCTCCAACGCACCGGGAACCACGAGGGCGCCCACGATCGGCGCGGAGCGCCGCAGGATTTTCGTGGTCGAGCCCACGCGGTAGACACCAGACCATTGCCTGGCGTCGACGTCTTCCCACTTGGGAATGACCCTCGTGGTCGTCGGTTCATTACCGCGTGTGAAGGTTTCCGTCATCTGGTCGGTATTGACGGTGAAGTTGTAGCCCCCGTTGATGCCCGCGCAGGTCCCGGTGATCATCAGCGCGATGTCCGGTTTCGCCAGGATGCCGCGCACGTCGAGATTCCAGCGCGAAACTTCCACAGCGGGATAGAACACGCAACGCGTGACTTGCGGCGCCGGGTCGTTCGCGGCCTCGGTGCGCTTTGCGTAGATGCAGCTGTAGGCGCCCTCGGCGCAGATCTCCTCGTAGAAGTCGGTGTGCGTCAGGTTCGAGGCAGTGATCTCCGTGTTCGAGTTTTCGCCGATATGCACCTTGCCCGTGACGCTGGTGTTTCCGCGTGCCGTACCGGTCATGGTGACCGCCGGCGAGATGTCGTTGCGCACTTCGTAGTCCCAGCTATGCGACTGCGCGAAGTCCATGGTCACTTCGAAGCGCGAACGGCCGCAGGTCTCCATGACGGTCGCGAGCGTGGTCGGCGCGGGCCTGCCCAGCAGCTCGAGCTGGCGCATGCTTTTCAAGACCTGCACCAGCGCCGCGGAATTGTGGTTCGCCTGGCAATCCTGCATGGAAAGATCGAAGGCGTGCTCTGCGAGCTGCACCAGCATTTCCGGAACGTTCACGTCGGTGTCGTCCAGCCCCAGCAGCTGCCGCTCGCGCTCCCAGTTCATGAGTTTTCTGGCCGCGTCCGTGATGTCGGCAGGGCTGGCGTTCGGGGAGTTCGCGGTTTGCAGTGCCGGCTCCACCACGTCGTGGTAATACGCGTCGATGATGGCCTGCCTTTCTCGTGACCAGTCCTCGGTGGTTTCATTGATGCGCGCCTCTAATTGCGTCCGGAGGGGGCGCGCTTTCGCCCGGGTGATGGGCACGGTCCTGCGGAGTTCATAGGACGGTGTCGCGATCGCGGCCTGTAGTTGCAGGTCGTGTCCGGACGGCCACGCGTTGGCCAGCGTGGCCGCCTGCGCGCCGTCGATCATGGCCACGCCGAAGATGCCGAGATGCCCCACGGAAGTGGTCAGGGACAATGCCGGCCAGGTGCCGTCTTCGTTCTCGTACACCGGGACGAGGTGCAGCTGCGTGCCATCGGCGAGCGCCGTGAAGATCACCGGCTGGCCACCCAGCACGTCGAGCGCCGCCTGTGTGAACGTGAATGTCACCTGCATGCGGTTGTGGGTCTGCAGATCCGCCTCGGGCGACTCGGCCGGATGAACCTGGAAGGTGCCGATCACGGACTGGAAAGGCAGCGGATTCCCGGCACCCAGCCCCGCCAGCGTCACCGGCGTGACGGACAGAGTCTGATTGTCGAAGAACGAATTGCCCGAAAAACCCAGCGAGACGGTGACGCCGGCGGCGAGCGGAAGGTTCGCCGCGTCGCCTGGAACCTCCACCGCCGAATCGCCATAACTCATGAGAACGAACTGCGCGATTGAGGCTTCGGCCGGCGTGACGGCGACGCTGAGCGGATTCGGGGCATGCGGGAACACGCCAGTGGTGGGTGGCGGGTCGTTGGGATCTCCGGGGCCGCCGCCGGTGGGCGGTGTGATCACCGTGAGTTGCACGCTGGCGCTGGTCACGTTGCCCGCACTATTGCTGATGACCACGGAGTAGTAACGGCCGTCCATGCCGGCGTCGGTGGCGCCGGTCTCGTAGCTCGCACCGGTGGCGCCGGCGATAGGGGTCCAGTCCGTGCCATTGGCCGAACTGCGCCATTGATAAGAGAGCGACCCGGTGCCACTGGCCGTGGCCGAGAACGTGGCGGCCGCCGGAGCCGTGACGCTGGCCGATACCGGTTGTAAGCCAATGGCCGGCGCGGTCGCTGACGGGGGCGGTCGCGGTGGATTGGTAGCCGCCGGCGCTGCGGTTTGTGACCCACCACCGCAGGCCGAGAGGATCACCAATGTGAGGATCGACAGGACGAGGAAGGTGATCTGTCCGATGGCGCGTTTCATCACATAATCTCCGCAGCGACCGGACGGCCCGGCGCTTCGAAGTAGTGATACGTATTCGGCGGCGATTTCGTACACGGCACCGCGGATATATTTGCACCAGGATTCATGAAAAACCCCTCTCCCCCGCCCGTCACGCAGTTGTTGGCGCTGGCCCGCGCGGGCGACGCCCGGGCACTGGATGCGGCCTACGCCGCGCTGTACGAGGAGCTCAAGCAGGCCGCTCGGCGACAGCTCCGGCGCTCCACTCGGGGATTCGAGACCACCGCTCTGGTGCACGAGGCCTATCTCAAACTGGCGGGCCGGGAGCCGGCCGCGGGCCACGCTCGGCACCACCTGGCGGCGCTCTCGGCCCGCGCCATGCGCCAAGTGCTGGTCGACCACGCGCGGCGCGTCGGCGCCAGCAAGCGCGATGCCGGCGGTCCGACGCTGGCACTGCGCGAGGGCGTCGAGAGTTCCGGGGACTCGACGCCCGACGCGCTCGGTATCCTGCTGGTCGACGAAACCATCGAGGCCATTCACAAGGTGGATGCCCGCGTAGCGCGTGTGGTCGAACTACACTGCTTCGGTGGCTACGACGTGGCGGAGATCGCGCGAATCATGGAGCTGCCGGAGTACACGGTGCGCCGCGACTGGCGCAAGGCACGCGCGCTGTTGCTGGCGGAGATGTGTGCATGAGTTCGCGCGGAGCCGACATGCACCGCGCCATGCAAGTCTTCGACGCAGTGGTGGAGCTGGATCCGGCCGGCCGCGAAGCCAGGCTCGCCGAACTCTGCGCGGACGATGCGAGTCTGCGCACCAAAGTCGAGACCATGCTGGCCGCGGATGCCCGCGAAGGCGAACCCTTCGACGACATCGCCGCGCTCGAACGGTCGTTGCAGGAAGTACCACCCGGCGCCGTGATCGGCGCCTGGCGCGTCATCATGGTGGCCGGGCGTGGCGGCATGAGCACGGTGTATGAAGTGGAACGCGCCGATGGCGCCTACCGTCAACGTGCCGCCTTGAAACTCGTGCGTGCGGCGTCGGGCACCTCGGCGCTTCGCGAACGTTTCCTGCGCGAACGGCAGATGCTCGCGGAACTCAGCCACCCGAACATCGCCGCCCTGCTCGACGGCGGCTTCAACGACGAGGGCGCCCCGTACTTCGTCATGGAGTACGTGGAAGGCGTACCGCTGGACCGCTGGTGTGACGAGCAGCGGCTGGACGTGGCGGCGCGCATCCGGCTGTTCCTGCAGGCCATCGACGCCGTGGGCCATGCGCATCGCAACCTGCTGGTGCACCGCGACCTCAAGCCCTCGAACCTGCTGGTCGAGACCACGGGCCGCGTCAAACTACTGGATTTCGGCATCGCCAAGCAGCTCCATGATCCGGAGGTCACGGTGCTCGCCGACCGCGCGGTGACCTTCGGTTACGCCGCACCCGAGCAACTCGGCGACGCGCCCATCACCACCGCCACCGACGTCTGGCAGCTGGGCGTGGTGCTGCACCTGCTTCTGACGGGGTCACATCCCTTCGGCATCTCGAGCGACATGTCGCTGCCGCGGCAAGTGCAGCTGTTGCAGAAGGACCCGGAAACCTTGCCGCGCGCAGCCGCGCATGCCGCCGCAGCCCAGCTCGAGGCGCGCGGCGAATCCGACGCCGCCGCGCTGTCACGCCGGCTGCGCGGCGGTCTCGCCGTGGTGGTGGCCACCTGCCTGCGTCGCGATCCGGCGGCGAGGTATGGCAGCGTCGACGAGTTGGCCACCGACCTCAAGCGCTGGCTCGACGATGAGCCGGTACTTGCGGTGCAGGCCCGCGCCGGCGAACGCGCGCGTCTCTGGCTGCGACGCAATCGCGTGCTCGCGGCTTCCATCGCGGCGGTGGCGCTTACGCTGATCGCCGGCACAGCGGTGTCGCTGTGGCAGGCGCGCGAAGCCCGTCGCGAAAGTGCGCGCGCCATCGAGTCGCTGCAGTTCCTCGCCGACACGCTCGCGGCCGCCTCCCCCGAGCAGGCTCGGAGCAGCGAGATCACCGTGCGCCAGCTGCTGGACAGCGCGCGCCAGCAACTCGAACTGCGCAAGTCGGCCGACCCGCGCGTGCGGCAGCCCGTGCAACGCATGCTCGGGCGGTTGTACTTTTCGGTGGGCGAATCCCATCAGGCCGAGGCCTTGCTGGAGGCCGGCGTCCGAGACATCGAGCCCAAGAGCCGTGATGCGGCGCTCGCTCTGGCCGACGACCTCGTGGTGTATTCGGATACTTTGGCCGGGCTCGAAAAGGGTGAGCAGAGTGTCGCGGTCGCCGACCGCGCCGCGGCCCTGCGCCGACGCTTCGCCCCCGATGATCCCGAACAGCAGCTGCGGGCTCTCGCGCACCAGACTTTGGGCCACGTCTTCAAGTTCGGCTGGGAAGCCTGCCGCCAGCGCGCCGAGCAGGCGCTGTCGATAGCGCTGGCCATGCCGGACCCGCCCGTGGACGTGGTGCTGCGCCTGTATTCGGACCTGGGCAGCATCGCCAATTTCAACAATGACCGCAGCCGCGTGGTGCAATTGAGCGAGCGCGGACTGGCGTTCGCCGATGAGCGCGGCGTGCGCGACGACTCGCCGCAGCGCTTCGTGCTGCTGCGGAATCGCATCGACGGATTGGTTCTCCTGGACAGGCTTTCCGAGGCGGAGGCGGTGAGCCGCGAAGCCATTGGTGCGGTCGAAAGGACGGGTGGCAGTGGTCTGACTAGTCTCGCCGTGTTGTACACCTCGCTGCACAAGGCGCTGCGCGGCCAGGGCCGATATCGCGAAGCCCTGGCTGCGCAGGCCCGGGTGGCAGCGCTGCTGGCGGACGAAGGTTCCGGGCCCATGAATCTCGCGATGTCGCGCGCCAATCTGGCAACACTTCAGGCGGCGGTTGGCGATTACCCCACCAGCTTGCGACTGATCGAAGAAGCCCGGATCCCGATGGCGGCTGCCGGCATCGCTCCGGACGATACCTTTCGACTCACCTTCGAACGCGGCCGTGTGCAGGTGCTGCTCGCCAATGAGCGGTGGCACGAAGCCGGCGAGATCGTGCGCCAGCAAACCGAGGTTGCGCGCGCCAGTCAGGGAGAAGATTCCGAGGACTATCTACTGTCGCTCGCGCAGCACGTCGAAGCACTTCGCCAGGCCGGCGATGCCGTGGCCGGGCGCCGCGCCATCGAGGAAACCCGGATGCGCGCCACCCGGCGCGGCGTGCCGGGCACCAATCCGATGTTCGCGCGCCTTCTACGCAGCGAGGCGGCGTTCGCGCGTCGGGAAGGCGACCTCGCCGCGGCCGAATACAGCTTGCGCGAAGCCGTGCGCAGGCATCAGGCCGGCGTCAATGCCTTCGAGCTCTCCGCGGCGCGCTGCGAGCTGGCCGACATCCTGGCCGCGCGCGGCCAGCGTGCCGAGGCTGTGGAATTGCTGGATCAGGCGCTGCCGGTGATGAGGCAAGCGGTAATGCCGCAGCAGAGGGACCTGAAGTCGGCAGAGGATCTGTTCGCGCGACTGGCGAGGAAATCCCGAACGCCTTGAGGTTCGCGTCAGCGTCATCGTCGAGGATTCGAATCGGCGCTTCGATCACCGGCGCACGGCACTCCGCTATTAGCTCGCGGTGACGTATGGGAGGGATTGTTCGCGGCGGGGGACCGTCGCTCATCCCTCGCTCCGCGAGGGATCGCGCTAACGTGCGTCCAGATTTGCTCTGCAAATCTGTCGAACCAGCTTTCTTAGTTTTCGAGGATTCGAATCTGCACTCGCATCATCGAAGCGGTTGGCACTTCGTTGAGCAGGCGCGGTGTCGTGGGGGAGAGAGGGATTGCTCGGGTCGGGGGACCGACCCTCGTCCTTCGCTATCGCTCAGGACCGCACTTCGTGCGTCCAGATTTGCTCCGCAAATCTGTCGAACCCGGCTTTTTCATGTTCGAGGATTCGAATCCCGCTGGGGGAACCGCGAGCTGATAACGACGTGCTACGTCGGAGACTTGCGGTGAAGTTTGGCGGAGAGAGAGGAAGCAACACCCCATTCGCAACTCATTGCCGTGGCGAGCAATTATTCATGTCTTTGCTTTCGATACCATCAACTCGCCCAGCTAGAAATGCATCTGTCGTTTCAGCCGCCTACACAGGCTGCCTCTACATTCCCCGACCCATCTCAAGCCCACACCACCCTACCAACCATTGATGCGTGGCCACGTATCGACGACCTCGACTCCCCGGCCGCGAACGACCTGGTACGCAGAATGTTGGGCGGCCATGGCGCAGGCATGATTCGGAAGCACTCTGAATAACGTACCCACCGGATACTGCTCCGCGTCGACAGGGCGGATAGGGATTTCAATCCACCTGCCCGATTCGCATCGCGGGTCTGATGTTGACCCCGGAGGACTGGTCAAAGCCCCTGACTCCGCAAATCCGGCCCGGATGACACTCGTGAGGCATCGTTCTGCCCGCGAACTCCACACCGAGCGTGTCCACCACCGCTGAATCCACCCCCTCACCCCTCCGCGGCCTGCAATGAGCACAGCCGCACTCGGTGCGCCGTGTCAGCGGCGCAATGATCGTCAGCAATGAGTTG
>NZ_DAINNK010000099.1:0-15320 GCF_036735925.1 Povalibacter sp. | reverse complement strand
CCCGAGGGGCTTTGCTGGACCGTCGCGCGCAGGGATGCGCGCGCCGGAGCCTACAGGGATGTATTCACGGCGTTCCAGCAAAGCCCCTCGGGCACACCGCTCACGGCATCGTGAGCCACCGATCAGAGAAGACCCCCTCCCTGCCCTCCCCCGCTGCGCGGAGGAGGGGAAGAACAAAACGCACTTGCGCTTAAGTCAGTGGGCGTAAGCCGGCCTGAAAACAGTCAGGCTGAAGCCTGACCTACAGAAGAAACTGAAGCTGGCACCACAGGAAGAGAGGCGGTGCGGTTCACGCCGCCCTCGTCTCCTCGCTGATCATCCTCTCCAGATGATCGAAATCCGGAATCAGCGGCGACTCGTTCAGCATGCGCACCTGGCACAGCGTCGGACCGTGATCCGAGAAGCTGCGGCTGTGGTCGGCCTTCACCACGTCGGCATTGACGCGCACGAGCTGCGGGAAGCCCTGCGTGATCACACCGAAGTAGCCGCCAGTGATGTGATTGCCCAGCGCCACGAAAATCACGATGCGCGTGCGCGTGCCCGGCGGCGGATAGGCCTGTCCGCAGGCGGCTTCAAATGAAATCACCGGCACCTGACGTCCGTTCCACTGGATCGTGCCGAGATACCACGGCGGCGTGCCGTCCATCTTTTCCGGCTGCTGCCAGGTGATCACCTCGGCCACGCAGGCGCGCGGCACGATCAGGCGTTCCTGACCGAGCGGAATGAGCAGGCTGTAGAGTTCGTGGGCGAGTTCGGAGTTCATGAGCGGTACCGCTGGCGACAGGCTACAGGCCACAGGCCACGGTCAGAGGCAACAGCTATTCCGACTGTCGCCTGTCGCCTGTTGCCTGTAGCCCCTGTATTCACGCCATCCTCCTATGCCGCCGCCGCGCCTCGACCAGCGGCTCGATCGCATCGAGCAGCTGGTTTTCCTGGTACGGCTTGCCGAGGTAATCGTTGACGCCGATCTCGATGGCGCGGGCGCGATGCTTCTCGCCCGTGCGCGAAGTGATCATCACAATCGGAATGTCGGCCGTGCGCGCGTCGGCGCGGACGTGCGTGGCGAATTCGTAGCCGTCCATGCGCGGCATTTCGATGTCGAGCAGGATCACGTCGGGCAGGTGTTCCTGGATGATCGACAGCGCATCGACGCCATCCTTCGCGGTCATCACGCGCATGCCGTTGCGTTCCAGCAGTCGCTGGGTCACGCGGCGCACGGTGATGGAGTCATCGACCACCAGCGCGAACGTACGGCGATCCTCGCGCGGGCCTTCGACCTGGCCGCGGCCGCGCCATTCCGAACGCACCAGCGCACCCATGTCGAGAATGATGACGATGCGGCCGTCGCCCATGATGGTGGCGCCAGAGATGCCGCGGATCGTGGCGATCTGCGGGCCGACGGCCTTCACGACCATTTCGCGGCTGCCGACGAGTTCGTCAGGGACGATGGCCGTCGAGTGTTCGCCGGCGCGGATCAGGATCAGCGGCACGGACACATCGCCGTCGGGCAAGGTCGAAGCGCCGCCGCCGACGAAAGCACCCAGATGCTGGAAACGATAGACCTGGCCGCCGTAATTGAACGTCGGCGTTTCTTCGGCGAGATGCTTTTCGACTTCAGAACGCGGCACCCGCGCCACGCCTTCAACTGACGGCAGCGGCAACGCATACAGCTCTTCGCCCGTGCGCACGATCAGCGCCTGGGTGATCGCCAGCGTGAACGGCAGGCGGATCGTGAACTTCACGCCCTGGCCCGGCTGCGATTCGGTAAACAGTGCGCCGCCGAGTTTCTTGATCTCGGTGACGACCACGTCCATGCCGACGCCGCGTCCGGCATGCTGGGTCACGGCGCTCGCCGTGCTGAAGCCGGGCTCGAGGATGAGCTGCATCGCTTCCTCGTCCGTCAGCACACGACCGGGCTGCAGCAGCCCGCGCGAACGGGCGCGCTCACGCACCGCATTCACATCGATGCCGCGGCCGTCGTCTTCGAGAATGATCACCATCTCGGCGCCTTCGCGATGCAGGCCGACACGGATCGTGCCGCCTTCCGGCTTGCCTTTCGCAGTGCGTTCTTCCGGCGTTTCGATGCCGTGCACGATCGAATTGCGCAGCATGTGTTCGAACGGCGGCAGCATGCGATCGAGCACCTGCCGGTCGAGCTCGCCGGCCGCGCCCACGACGACGAGTTCGGCCTTCTTGCCGACGTCGGTCGCCACCTGGCGCACCAGGCGGCTGAGGCGCTGCACGTGGCGCTGGAACGGCACCATGCGCGTACGCATGAGTCCGTTCTGCAATTCCGTGACGACACGCGCCTGCTGCAGCAGCAGGTTCTGGCCTTCGCGCGTCAGATTCTCGAGCAGGCCTTCGATGCTGCCGACGTCGCTGACCGACTCGGCAAAGGCGCGCGTGAGCTGCTGGATCGTCGAGTAGCGATCGAGTTCGAGCGGATCGAAATCGGCGCGGTTCGGATGCTCTTCCTGGCGGCGGTGCAGGATCTGCGCCTCCGTCTCGAGTTCGAGTTTGCGCAGCTGTTCTTTCAGGCGCGTCACGGTGCGGCCGAGTTCGGCGAGGTTGAACTCGATCGAACCGACCTGCTGTTCCAGACGCGACCGAAAAATGCTGACTTCGCCGGCGTTGTTCAGCAGCGTGTCGAGCAGATCGGCGTCGACGCGCGCGAATTCCTGGCGTTCCTGCACCTGCGGTTCGCGGCCCGGCGGCAATGCAGGCGCCGGAATGAGTTCCGGCTCCGCGGCCGGCGGCGCTTCAGGCAACAGTTCCGGTGCGACGGCAGCGACATCGAATGCGGCGGTCTGCGAGACGGCTGTAGGCGCGGGCTCTTCGATGCGCACTGATTCGCGTGGCGCAGCCGCGCCCAGTTCGTCGGCACCGAATTCGACTTCGATCTCCATCGACTCTTCGGCCGGCGCCTCCGCTGCAACCGGCTGTTCGATGACGGGCGCGGCTTCTGCAACCGGCGCAGGTTCGACCGCAGGCGCCACGACGTGCGATGCCACGGCAGCGACGACCGGCGCCGCCGGCTGCGCAGGTGCAGGCTGTTCGTGACCGGACAGCACGCGAATGCGCGAGATCAGCTCGCGCGGACGCACGCAACGACCACCCTGATTCACGGTGTCGCGCATGCGGTGCAGCGTATCGAGACTGGTCTGCAGCGCATCGAAGACCGGCTGATCACCGGCCACCTGCCCGGCTTCGACCAGCTCCATCAATGTTTCGAGTTCATGGCTCAGATCGCCCATCGCGCGGATGCCCGCCATGCGAGCGCCGCCCTTGAGCGTGTGCAGGACTCGCTTCAGCTCGAAGACCAGCGCCTTGTTGGCGCGATCGCGCGACCACGCGGACAGCGAGCTGTCGGCGGTTTCGAGCAGTTCGGCGGCTTCCTCGGTGAAGATCGCGGCAACGTCGGGATCGAAATCGTCGTCGAGCTCTTCGGGCTCTTCCGGTGCTGGCGGGCTGCTGTGGAGGCCGGCTTCAGCCGGCCTTTCCTCGACAGTGTCGGCGGGCCGGCTGAAGCCGGCCTCCACAGGGGCTTCGACGGCAGGCTCGGCGACTATCTCGGCCTCGATCTCCGGTTCGACCGGCAACGCCTCGGCAACAGGTTCCGGCTCCGGCGGCGGCACGATCGACAGCGCCAGGCTCTGGCGCGTCTCGGAACCGTCGTCCAGCTGCGGCATGGCAATCGCGTCGGCGGATTCCAGCGGAATCTCGCCGACCTCGATCACGATCTCTTCGGAAGGCAGCTCCTCCACGGCGTCGGCCACGACCGGCACGTGTGCGACTGGTTGCTGCGGCAGCTCGTGAATCGCAGCGAGCACGGGAACGCGGTTCGTCTCTGCGAGACCCTCCATGTCTTCCACGACGAAACCGGCATCGGCGGCGATCGACGCGTCGATCGCTTCGGACACACCCGTCTCTTCGACCACGATGCCGCCATCGTCCATCGGCGCGTCGTAGGAAATCTCTTCGACCTGCGCCGTCGCTTCGCCGGCATCGAGCTTCGGCGCCCGCACCGTGGGCTCTTCCTTCGGGAAGTTTGCGTAGCTCCACTCGAGCGCTTCGAGATCGCCGGCATCGGTCGGCGGCATCTCGATCGCGTCGACGGATTCGATCGTGACTTCCTCGCTGTGCACGGGCATTGCTTCGACGGCCGGAGGGGCGACCGAAGGGAAACCCGCTTCGTCGAACACGTTGGTGGCCGCATCGGCATCGTCCATGGCGACCTCGTGCGTGTCGTCCAGCGTCGGCGCGACCGGCGCCGGTTCGATGTCCTTGAGCACCGGAATGGAACGCGTCGCCTCGGCGCCGACATCGAGCGTTTCGCCGAGCCGCGCGATGTCCTGATCGAGTTCGGCTTCGAGTTCCTGCAGTCGCGCCACGATGCGTGGGTGATTGCTGAAGAAGCCCGTGTCTTCGTTGATGTGGTCGACGACCTGCTGGATCGCCGCGACTGAGTCCTTGAGCGCGGCGAGGCCGTTGTTCGTGAGTCCCGCGGAGTTGTCGTAGAGCTTGCGGATGTAGCGGTTCAGCGGATCGGCGACCGTCGTGCCGTGAACGGCGCCGGCCGTCTTGGCCGTGCCGCTCAGCGTGTGACAGGAGCGATGCAGGTCTTCGGTGACCGCGTACGGCGGCGTCGACAGATCGCAGGCCGCGATGAACTTACGGATGGTGGCGAGATGCCCCGCGGTCTCCTTGGCGTAGATCTCGTGCAGCACCGGGTCCATGACCGGCGCTACTGTTTTTTTTTGTGCCGGCGCCGGTGCGACAGGCGCTGCCGGAGCCGCGGGCGGCGGCGTGACGGCGGCAGCCGGTGGCGATGCAGCCTGTGCAGGCGCCTGCGGACGCATGCCCGACAGATTGTTGGCCTGCGACATGATGTAGCCAACGTCCGTCGCCGGCGCACGCCCGGTTTCGATCTGCTCGACGAGCTGCGGCACGGCCGCGACCGCCGAGCGCATCACGCCCATGATGTCGGGCGTGCGATCCAGCGTCTTGTTGATGACGCGGTTCAGCAGGCTTTCGATCGACCAGGCGAATTCGCCGATGAGCTGCGCGCCGACCATGCGGCCGCTGCCCTTGAGCGTGTGGAAGGAACGACGCACGTTGACCAGCGAATCCTGGTCCTGCGGGTTCTGGTCCCACATCGGGAAATGTTTTTCGAGCTTGGCGATTTCGTCCTTCGCTTCCTCGATGAAGATTTCGAGGAATTCCGGATCGATGTCGCCATCGGTCGGCCTGACCATCGCCGGCGGCATCGCGGCAGGCTGCGGTGCCGGAGCGGACACGGGCGTCGGCGCGGGTTTCGGCAGCGGCGCGACCTGCGCCGAGCGATCGAGTACGGCCGTGCGTTCCTGTTCGGTGGGCGCGGCCACGGTCTGCGACAGCGGTTCGATGACGACCGTGCGCGCATGATCCGGCGTCTGCGGAAAGCCATCGCCGATCGGCACCGGCTGGGTCTCGGCGAGATAGCGCAGGCAGGTCTCGGCGTTGTCGAGCATGTACCAGGGATCAGCGCGGCCGGCCTGGATCGTTTCCATGTAGTACTCGACGGCGACAATGCCGTCGGCGAGGCGGTCGACGGCTTCGGGCGGCAGGGTCATGCCATCGGAGCGGACGAACTGCGCCAGCGCCTTGTCGATGCCGTCCATGATCTCGGCGGCGCGGGTCTTGCCGAGCATCAGCAGGCCCGCGGTAATGCCGCGCACCAGCGCCGGAATCTGATCGATGCTCTGGCCTTCGCGCGTGCGATCCATCGACTGCGCAATCGCTTCCTTGATGCGCGCCATGTTGACGATGCACTCGCGCAGCACCGCTTCGGTGACCTGGCGGAATTCGATGTCGTCGGGACCGGCGGGCTTCGTGGGCACACTCTGTGAGTCACCCGTCGGCACGATCATGCCGATGAGCTGTTCGTCGAGACTGTCTTCGACCTTGATGAGCGTCGCCGCCATGCGCAGCAACACGCCTTCGTTCACCGGCGCCTGCTGCGCGATGATCGCCTGCAGGTCCGTCGTTTCGCCCTGCACCTTGTCGCGCAGTTCGCCCAGACCCAGCACGCCGAGCGTGTCGCCGATCTTCTTCAGCAGTTCGAGCTGCGGCGAGAGTTCCTCGACCTGCGTGCCGCCGCGGCGGACGAACAGATCGAGCGCATCCTTGACACGACCGAGGTCTTCCTTGATCGCGGCGGCGACCGTCTTCATCAACTTGACGGACGGCGCCGACAGGCTTTCGCGCGCCTGTTCGACCTGATCGTCGACGGGCAGCAGTTCGCTCAGGCGGAAGGAAGCACGCACAGCCGACACGCGCGGGCCGGAGGACTTCGCACGCGCGACGTAGTACAGCAGGTTGTTCAGCAGTTCGAGCGAGGGTGCATCGGCATAACGCGATTCGCCCTGTTCGTAGAGACGGCGCATGTCGCGGTCGGCCTGGCCGAGCAGGCGCTTGATGGACGCGCTGCCTTCGAGACCGCCTTCGCGCATCGCTTCGATGAGCGCGCCGACGACCCACCACAACTGGAACACGGGCTGCGTGGTCGCGACCTGTTCCAGCCGCTCGGCGGCGCGCGCCAGCACTTCGAGATTCTGTTCGACGCGTTCGCCCTTGATCCAGCCGAGCAGACCGAGCTGGAAGCGCGTCCGCAGCTTGCGCGCCCAGTGCGCGACCGACAGGACGCCTTCGCCCGGCGCCGCCGCCGCAGGACTCGCCTGCTGATCGGAGCTGAGATTCAGCAGCAGCAGCGTGCCTTCGGACAGCAGTGCATGGCCGCGCACGGCACGCAGGTCGTTGAGCAGCGGCAGCAGCACCAGCGCCATGTCGCGACCGCCGCTCAGCACGCGTTCCAGGTAGGTCGGCAGCTGCACCATCGAGCGCATGAGCGCGTCGAGGCCTTCGGCGAGGTGGCGCTTCTCGTCGAAGTTGTCGATCAGGTACTGCAGCACCTGCCCCATTTCTTCGGCGAGCAGGGCCGCGCCATAGACTTCGGAGACCCGCAGCGCGCCGTGCACGGCGTGCAGATGTTCATTGCAGCGACGCAGCAGCGCGACATTGTCCTGCTGGTCGCCGAACAGTTCGAGCGCTGCGCGCGCCTCGTTCAGCTCGGTGTTGAGCTCGCGCGCGACGATGTGCAGTGTCTGCGAGGAGAGTTCAGCCATGGGTCAGCGGATTCCCTGAACGCGGCCCGACGGACGTGGGGTCATTCGTGCAACTCCCGTTGACGCTCAACGGCCGAGGCCGCTGACTTTCTTGGGCGGCGGCGTGGCGGAGATGACGGGCGCCACCGGCGCCGGCTTGCGCTCCGGATCGGCCAGCAGTTCCGTGCCGCCCGTGGCCGCATCAGGCAGCCGGAATCCGGACACCGATTTACGCAGCTGCGACGACAGTTCGGCGAGCTTGCCCACCGAGTTGGAAGTCGCCGCGGAGTTCTCCGCCGTGTGCGAGCTGATCTCGCGCAGGGCATTCATGTTGCGCGCGATGTTCTGCGCGGCCGAGGCCTGCTGGCGCGAGCTGGCGGAAATGTTCTGCACCAGGCTCGCGATCTGGTTCGACACCTGCTCGATTTCTTCCAGCGCGGCGCCGGCGTTTTCGGCCAGCAGTGCGCCGCCCACCACGTCGGTGGTGCTGCGTTCCATCGACACCACGGCCTCGTTGGTGTCGGCCTGAATCGTGCGCACCAGCACTTCGATCTGCTTGGTCGCCGTCGCGGCGCGTTCGGCCAGGCGCTGCACTTCGTCGGCGACGACCGCGAAGCCGCGGCCCGACTCACCGGCCATCGAAGCCTGGATGGAGGCATTGAGCGCCAGGATGTTGGTCTGCTCGGCGATATCGTTGATGAGTTCGACGATGTTGCCGATCTCCTGCGAGCTTTCACCGAGGCGCTTGATGCGCTTCGAGGTTTCCTGGATGGTCTCGCGGATCGCGTTCATGCCGTCGATGGTGCGACGCACGGCGTCGCCGCCCTTGTGCGCGACGTCCACCGAATGACGCGCGACGTCGGCGGAGCGTTCGGCATTGCCCGAGACTTCTTCCGTCGAACCGGCCATGGCGGCGACGGATTCGGAAGCGAGCGCGATCTGGCGCGACTGCGCGACGGCCGCCTTGGCCAGCAGTCCCGCGGAATCCTGGGTCTGTTTCACCGAGCCGTCGAGCGTGATCGCGGAGTCGTTGATCGTCGCCACCAGTTCGCGCAGCGCTTCGATGGCGTAGTTGATCGAGTCGGCGATCGCGCCGGTGATGTCTTCGGTCACCGTCGCCTGCACGGTGAGGTCGCCGTCCGCCAGGCTCGACAGTTCGTCGAGCAGGCGCAGAATCGCTTCCTGGTTGCGTTCGTTCTTGCTCGCCTGCATCTGCACGGTCTTGCGGATGTCGCCGCCGGTGGCGAAGAGCAGCCACAGGATCAACAGCGACAGCGCCGCCACGCCGAGCAGCGACAGCGGCAGCACCTTGCTGCCGAGCACGCCGCTGGCCGCAGTGGGCAGGGCGATGCGGCTCTGGAAATGCGCGTAGATCTTGTCCGCTTCGGTCGCGACGGAGACGCCGGCTTCGCGCGCGAGCCGCAGGCGTTCGGCAGATGTGATGGCGGTGCGCACCTGTTCGCTCAGTTGCGAGTACAGCGTACTCATGGCTTTCAGGCGCGCCTCGGCGTCGGCGCCAGTTACCTTGGTCAGTCCGAGCCCGGCATCTTCACCGCCGAGACCGCCAACCACCTGCCCCATGTAATCGATACCGTCGGCCAGCCGCCGCGCGATGAGCGATGCATCGCCGACGCCGCCCGCCAGCGCTTCCATGTCCTGTTGCAGGCGCAGGCCGGTGAGTTCGAAACGCTCGATGTGGCGCGTCATGCCTTCGATGCCGGTCGAGCCAAGTCCGCTGACGACATTGCCCAGCGACTGCAGCAGCTGCGGCACCAGCGCGCGCACGTCGGTGGCCGACTTCTGCACCGCCAGCGTCGCTTCGCGCGAGCCGAGAATCGTCTGCGACAGTTTCTGCAGTTCGACCGACGGACCGAAGCCCTTGGTTTCCGGCCCGGCCGCCTCGACCAGCTTGGAGTAGCGATCGAGCGCCTTCGCCAGCGCATCGAACGCCTCGGCCTTGCCCGACAACGCGCCCGTGGTCAGCGACGGAATCTTCTGCGACAGCGCCACGACTTCATTGATGTGACGCGCCTGCTGCGCGTCCTGGCCCGAGTCCCGGTTCGCGAACAGCAGCAGTCCGACTGCGATGACGATGCAGACCAGCGCGATGCCGAGCAGCAGCGGCAAGAACTTCACGCCATGCATCTTGTTGGCGTTAGCGTCGGCCATGGGCCCACTCCGCAGGCAGCGACGCGCCCGCGACGACCGCGTCGGCGACGATGCCCTGCCTGAAATCTTTCACTACCTTTTTCATACGCTCACGAAGCCGCCGCCTGCAGGAACTCCGGACTCTCGAGCAGGCTGCGCAGACTGAAGACCGGCCAGCTCTCCGTCCCGCGGCGGAAGGTGCCCGCGAGATAGCGTTCGCAACGGATGATGGTCGGCGGCACGGTGGTGCCGAATTCGTTATCGACAAAGCGACGGAAACCCTGAACCTCGTCGACCAGCAACCCGGCCGGCACTTCGCGATGGTGGGCGACCAGCACGCGCGAGCTGCGACCGATGTTGGTGACGCCGCCGCCCAGGAAGGCGCGCAGGTCGACCAGCGGCAGCAGTTGCCCGCGAACGTTGGCGAGACCGCGGATCCATGGCTTGGCGCCCGGCACGCGGGTCACGACCGAAGGAAATCCGAGCACTTCGCGCGTCTCATCGCGCGCGACCAGGAAGTTTTCCGAGCCGACGCGAAACGCGATGCCGACCCACTCGTGTTCGTTCGCCGCATCGCGACCCTGCCCGGCGAGCGCGACGCGCGCGAGCCGTTCCAGTTCGCGCAGCAGCTCGAACGGCTTGTCCCGCAGCGAACGCAGGTTCGCGACGGTGACGGGTGTGGTGGCGGCGTTGGCGTTCATGCAGGCGGGATCAGTCGGCGAGCGCCGCCTGGGCCTTCTCGATCAGCTTGTCCATCGACACCGGCTTCACCAGGTAATCGACGGCGCCCTGGCGCATGCCCCAGATGCGATCGGTTTCCTGATCCTTGGAAGTGACCATGATCACGGGAATCGCCTTGGTGTCCGGATCGGACTGCAGCTTGCGCGTCGCCTGGAAGCCGTTCACGCCCGGCATGACGACGTCCATGAAAATGAGATCGGGCTTCATGGCCTTGGCCTTGGCAATCGCCTCCGCGCCGTCGCCGGCAGAAGCGGTCTTGTAACCGTGGCTTTCCAGCGCCTTCTGCATGACGTGAACTTCGGTGGGCGAATCATCGACGATGAGGATCAGGGACATACCTCGCTCCGACCTTGCTGCGACTGCCTGCCCGCGCATCGGTTGGCCTCTTTTTCCGTAGTTACCGGACCGGCTGGCCGACGTGGGTTTCGATCGCGCTCAGCAATTCATCCTTGGTGAAGGGCTTCGTCAGGTAGTGCTCCGACCCGACGATGCGGCCGCGCGCACGGTCGAACAGACCGTCCTTGCTTGACAGCATGATGACGGGAATCGAACGGAACACCTTGTTGTGCTTGATCAGCGAACAGGTCTGATAGCCATCGAGCCGCGGCATCATGATGTCGACGAACACGATGTCGGGCTGGTGATCGGCGATCTTGGACAGCGCGTCAAAACCATCGACGGCCGTGAAGACCTCGCAGCCCTCCTTGGTGAGGAGTGTTTCGGCGGTGCGCCGGATGGTCTTGCTGTCGTCGATGACCAGCACCTTGAGACCTGCGAGCCGCGGCTCGTTCGTTGCCAGGTTGTCCATCACTTTCCTCGTAGACCTCGCGCCTTGTTCTCACCGGGCGTGTCGTACGCAGCGCCTGCGGCACACGCGTTGGACAGCGGAAATCTTCTGCAATCAACGGGACTTGCGCGATGGGCCGAACTTTTAACATATTGGTCAGGGGGCTGCCATTGGCCGGCTTCCTATAATATGAAGCCCGTCACATGCGTCTTCCGGCAGCGTGATGCCGGTCACGCGCCCACCCGTTCGACGATTCAGGATTCACCTCATGCCCGCTACTCGCTCCGTCCGTCTCGTCGTGGTGATGGATCCGATCGAATCGATCAAGCCCGCCAAGGACACGACGCTAGCGATGATGCTGTCGGCGCAGAAGCGCGGCTGGGAACTCTGGTACGCACAGCAGCATGACCTGTGGCTGCGCGACGGCGTGGCGTTCGGACGCCTGCGTCCGGTGCGCGTGCGCGACGATCTCAAGGACTGGTTCGAACTCGGTGAAGAACAGACCGCGCGGCTCGCTGCCTTCGACGCCATCCTGATGCGCAAGGATCCGCCGTTCGACATGGAGTACATCTACACGACCTACATCCTGGAACGGGCCGAACAGGAAGGCGCGCTGGTCGTGAATCGTCCGCAGGGCCTGCGCGACATGAACGAGAAGGTCTACACCGCCTGGTTCCCGCAGTGCTGCGCGCCGACGCTGATCACCCGCAATATGGCCGACATGCACGCCTTCGTGCGCGAACATGGCCGCGCCGTGTGCAAGCCGCTGCACGGCATGGGCGGACGCTCGATCTTCGTGATCGACCAGGGCGACAAGAACGCCAACGTGATTTTCGAGAACCAGACCGAGTACGGCACGCGCTACGCCATCGTGCAGAAATACCTGCCCGAGATCGTCACGACCGGCGATTCGCGCGTACTGGTCATCGATGGCGAGCCCGCGCCCTACGCGCTCGCGCGCATCCCGACAGACCAGGACAACCGTGGCAACCTCGCCGCGGGCGCGAAGGGCCAGGGTCGTGAACTCACCGACCGCGACCGCTGGCTGGTCGGCCAGATCGGCCCGGCGCTGCGCGAGCGCGGCATGCTGTTCGTCGGGCTCGATGTCATCGGCGGCTATGTCACCGAAATCAACGTGACCAGTCCGACCGGCGTGCGCGAACTGGACAAGCAGTTCAAGACCGAGATCGCCGGCCTCTTGATGGATGCGATTGAGAAAAGGTTGGCGGTGCGGGCCTGATGCCGGCGCTATGATCAAACCATGGCGTCCACGACTCTCGACACTCTCCCCGACGACGCCGCCGACACGCTCGCCCCCGTCAAGGATCGACTGACGACGACGCTGTTCCTGGCGGCGCTTTTTCACGGCATCGTCATTCTCGGCGTGACCTTCGGCCTTCCCCAGGCGCCCGTCGGTCCGACACCGACACTCGAAGTGCTGCTGCTGACCGGCGCCGACACGCGCGCCGCCGACAATCCGACCGCCCAGTACCTGGCGCAGCGCAATCAGCAGGGCACCGGCACCACCGATGATGCGGTGCGACCGGCGAATCCGGCATCGTCGACGCTGCCGCTGCAGCAGGAAGGCATGGTCGACGGCTCCGGCAGCGAATACCGCGAAGCCAGCAGCGGACAACGCGCCGACGAGTACGTGACGAGTCGCGCCGATCGCAGCGAAGTCTCCTACCGCTCCGGCGAGAACACACCGGCGCAGGCCGCCGAAACACCGCTCGCGCTGGCACCGACGGCGCCGAGTCCGATCGCGACCAATGCGACGGACACGACGCTGCGATTGCGCGGACGTCAGGACGGCAAGTACGAAGTCATCCCGAACACGCGCCAGTCGATCATCGCGCCGTATCTCGATTCGTGGCGGCGCAAGGTGGAAAAACTCGGGACGATGAATTTCCCGCAGATCGCACGGAACGTGAAGGCGTCGGCCAATCCGGTGCTCGAAGTCGCCATCAAGGCCGACGGCAGCGTCGGCCAGATCATCGTGCGACGCTCCAGCGGGCGTAAGGAACTCGACCAGGCGGCGCTGTCGATCCTGCGTCTGGCCTCGCCCTTCGATCCCTTCCCTCCCGAACTGCACAAGAAATACGACGAGCTGCGGTTTGCCTACGAGTGGCAGTTCCTGAGCGGCGGCAGCGGCGGAAAGGTGTCGGCCTCGGCGGATTATGGTGATCGCCCGCCGTGAGACCTGCGGGCCTCTTGAGCCCGTCCCTGCCGCAACGGATACTTGCCCCATCATGTCCGGCGGCGACTATCTGACCAACCAGTTCCTCATCGCGATGCCCGCGATGACGGACGCCAATTTTTCCCAGACCGTCACGTACATCTGGGAGCACAACGCCGACGGCGCGCTCGGCATCATCATCAACCGGCCGCTGCAGATGAAGCTCGCCGACGTATTCGAGCAGCTCAAGATGCCGATCGTCGCAGACGTGGTGGGCCAGCAGTCGGTATTGCAGGGCGGCCCGGTGCAGACCGATCGCGGCTTCGTCGTCCACAAGATCGGCGGCACGTGGGAGCACACGCGCCAGGTGTCGTCGCAGATCCAGGTGACGACGTCCCCCGACATCCTGCGGGCGATGGCCAGTGGCAACGGCCCCGGCACGGCGATCGTCGCACTCGGTTACGCCGGCTGGAGCGCGGGACAACTGGAAGCCGAACTGGCCCAGAACGCCTGGCTCACCGTGCCGGCCGACGAGCGCATCATTTTCGATACGCCCTACGAAGAACGCTGGCATGCCGCCGCGCGCCTGATCGGCGTCGATCTCGCCACCCTCAGCTCCACCGCCGGACACGCGTGATGAGGAAACGGGGACTGTCCCCATGAGCGGCGAGAAATGGGGACTGTCCCCATTTCCTGCCGAGCCGCAACTGATCCTCGCCTTCGATTACGGCACCCGACGCATCGGCGTCGCGGCCGGCGATACGCTGACGCGCACGGCACGCCCGCTCAAGACCCTGGATTGCCACGGCAGCATCCCGTGGGCCGCCATCGACAAGCTCATCGACGAATATCGCCCCGCCCGGCTGGTCGTCGGCCTTCCCTGTAATATGGACGGCACGCCGACGTCCCTGACCGAATCGACCCGCGCCTTCGCTCGCGACCTGACCGCCCGCTACCGCCTGCCCGCAGCGCTGGTCGACGAGCGGCTGAGTTCTCGCGAAGCCGAAGCGCAACTGCGCGATGCGCGCGCGCAGGGACTGAAGCGACGCCGACTGACGCATGCCGACGTCGACATGGCCGCCGCCAAGGTGCTGCTGGAGCGGTGGTTCGACAATCCTGAGTAAGAGGAAGAGTTTCACACGGAGTTCACGGAGAGCACGGAGTTCGGAAGAAGAAAATTTCCACGGGGGACACGGGGAGCACGGGGGCTCGGAACGGAAAGAATCTTTATCTTGTCCCCGTGTTCCCCGTGTCCCCCGTGGAAATTTCCTTCTCTTCCGCCTGTGGGGCCGGCTTCAGCCGGCCTTCATAGGAGTCAGGCTGAAGCCTGACCTACAGGAAGACTCCGGATCCTGAAGACCGAGAACATGAGCAACGAAGCCCGACCGACCGACACCAGCGCCGCCGTGCAGCGCGACAGCGCCGGACGCCTGCGACACCTGATCACGCTCGACGGATTGAGTCGCGAGGAACTGACCGCGCTGCTGGATCTGGCGCAGTTCTATGTGCGCTCGCCCGACGAGCTGCCGGCGCGCGACCAGACGCTGGCCGGTCACACGGTCGCGAACCTCTTCTTCGAACCGAGCACGCGCACGCGCGTGTCGTTCGAACTGGCCGCACAGCGTCTCGGCGCCGACGTCGTGAACCTCGACATGCAGACGTCGTCGCGCGTGAAGGGCGAGACCGTGCTCGACACGATCTACACACTGCAGGCGATGCACGCCGACATCCTGGTGATGCGCGATGCGGAGCCCGGCCTGCCCGCCTACGTTGCGGGTTTCGTCGCGCCGAACGTCTGCATTCTGAATGCCGGCGAAGCGCATCTGTCGCATCCGACCCAGGGATTGCTCGATGCCTTGACCATCCGCCAGCACAAACCCGATCTCGGCGCGATCAAAGTATTGATCGCAGGCGATCTCACGCATTCGCGCGTCGCGCGCTCCGATTGGCAGGCGCTGACGACGCTCGGCGTGGGCGAACTGCGCATCGCAGCACCCGACGACCTGATGCCGAAAGCCGGCGAGTTCGCCGGAGCACGGCGCTTCAGCAACATCGATGAAGCGATTGCCGGCGTCGACGTCGTCATGGCATTGCGCATCCAGCGCGAACGCATGAGCAGCGCCCAGATTCCGGACGAAGCGAGCTATCACCGTGCCTTCGGCATTACCGCCGAACGCCTGCGCAAGGCCAACGCGGGCGCCATCGTCATGCATCCCGGGCCCATGAACCGCGATGTCGAAATCGCAAGCAGCGTCGCCGACGGACCGCAATCGGTCATCCAGCAGCAGGTCACAAACGGTGTCGCCGTACGCATGGCCGTGCTGGC
>NZ_DAINNK010000098.1:0-15432 GCF_036735925.1 Povalibacter sp. | reverse complement strand
TCAGAACCGCTTGCGCAGCGTCAACCCATACGTGCGCGGCGGATACAAATACCCGCTGTAGCTGCCGTCCTGCGCCACCGTCGGAAACGACGCGACGATGGTCTCGTCATCCGTGAGATTGCGTCCCCAGATCGAGATGTCCCATTGCTGCGCCTGGTTCGTGAGGCCGATGCTGGCGTTGACGACGCTCTGTCCCCAGGTCGAGATGTCGGGCGGCGTCGTTTCCGTGAGCCAGGTGTCGTCGACGTAGTCGTACTCGCCGCGCAGGAACATCGTGTAGTCCGAGCCGAACTCGTGCGAGAGCGTCGCGGACACCGAGGCGGTCCATTCAGGAATGCCGGCAGGGCGCTGTCCGCTCAGATCGCGGAAGTTGGGCATGCGGCCCGTCAGCGGATCGACCGGGCAGCGCACCGTGTCGTAGCTGACGCAGGCGGCTTGCGTGAATGACTCGTACTCCGCATCGAGATACGTGGCGGCCGCCGTCAGCGCGAGCCAGTTCGTCGGCGCGTAGGACAGGTCGATCTCGACGCCCTTCACCGATTCCTCGCCCGCGTTCACCAGGTTGTAGCCCGTGCCGGTGTACGCATTCGACTGGAAGCCGTCGATCGACTGATCGAACACCGCAACGTTCAGGTAGCCGTTGTTGAAGGTCGCCTTGAGTCCGATCTCGTAGACCTCGACGTCTTCCGGCCCGGCGCTGCGGCCGACGCCGTTGACGTCGGGCGGACGGCTGTCGCTCGAGAGGTTGTACGCGCCGGCCTTCCAGCCGGTCGAGTAGCTCGCGTACGCGTTGAACGCGCCGAAGTCATACGCCGCACGCACGGCGTAGGTGAGCTTGTCGCCTTCCAGCACGCCGGATTCGTTGGCGTTCGGATAATTCACCGGGCCGTGGTTGGCGGTATTGCCATAGAAGAACTGCAGTCCACCGAGCGCTGCGAAGGCATTGGCCGGCAGTCCGAGATACGGCAGCTGCGGCACGTTCTGCAGATCGAGGGCGGAGAACGGCTCGTTCATCACCACGTTCGAACGGGCCTCCTTGCGATCGTCGAGATAGGCGAGGCCGCCCGTCAGCGTGAAGCGGTCGGTCACGTGGAAATCCACCTGGCTGAAGACCGAGTACGAGCGCTGATCCATCGCGTAGTGATCGGAGATTCCCTGTCCGGGCTGGAAGTACGTCTGTCCCGGCACGATCTGCGGCGTCACGAGTCCCTGGAGGTATTCGAAGAACTGCAGGTTCGACATGCCGGGTGAGTTCGCCGACGGTCCGCTCAGTCGATCGGCGTAGCCGCGGATGTCGCCTGCGTAGATCGTGTCGACGCCCGTGTCGAGGGATTCATCCTGGAAGAACGCGCCGAGCAGCCAGTCGACGCGGCCTTCGCCGCTCGATGCCAGGCGCAGTTCCTGCGTGAACGTGGAAATGTCGTTGGCCTGATCCTTGTTGACGATGTCGGCGCCGGTGAAGTCCACGTCCTGATAGGACTGGTTCTTCTGGTTTCGCCACGCCGTGATCGAGGTGAGCGTCGCTGCGCCGAATTCCCAGTCGAGCTGCGCCGAGATGCCTCTGCCGCTCAGTGCGTTCGCCGGGTCGGTGTTGAAGACGATGTTGCCGTCGAACAGGGTCGCGGGATCGTCGATCGGCCTGCCCATGCCGCCGACCGACGTCGGCGCGCCGATGACCTGCGAGGCCGGGCCGTTGCGAAGCTGGACCACGCCGCAGCAGACCTCGTTGATCTCGCTGTAGTCGGCAATGACGCGCAGTGACACTGCATCGGTCGGCGTCCACAGCACATCGCCGCGCACCGCCCAGCGGTCGCGGTCGTTCACGTCGTTGCCGGTGGTCGAGTTCTCCAGATAACCATCGCGCTGGTTGATGTTGCCGGACAGGCGGAAGGCCAGGGTGTCGCCGATCGGACCGGTGATGGACGCCTTCGCGTACTTCGAATCGTAATTGCCGAAGCCGACTTCGGCCGAACCGCCGAACTCGCTTTCCGGCTTCCTGGTCACGATGCTGATCGCGCCCGCCGACACGTTCTTGCCGAACAGCGTCGACTGCGGACCGCGCAGCACTTCGATGCGCTCGACTTCCGGCAGATCGTCGAGGGCAGCGGCGCTGCGCGAGCGATACACGCCATCGATGAAGACGCCCACCGAGCTTTCGATGCCGTCGTTGCCGGCGCCGTTGCCGAAGCCGCGAATGATGAAGTTCGTCTGGCCGACGGCATTGAGCTGCGAAACCTTGAGCGACGGCACCACCGACTGAAGATCGATGAGATCGCGGATCTGTGCCTGCTCCAGCACGGCGGCGGGCGTGACCGCCACGGAGATCGGCACGTCCTGCAGCGTCTGCTCGCGCTTGGTGGCCGTCACGATGATTTCCTCGAGCGCGCCGGTGTCCTGCGCGGCTGCCATCCACGTGCTGGTGGCGAGCGTGGCGCCCAGCAGGCTGGCGATGTGTCGAGTGCGATTGGAATTCCCGCGCATGCTTCACGTCCTCCGGATCATTGGTTCTGTCACTTCTCGGACGTGCGCCGCAGTCACAAGCGGTCTTGCGCCCCCACGCGCACGCCTGGCACCGATCCTCCCCCAGACGGGGGCGGGGTCATCCCCTCCCATCGGAAGGGGGATGCATGAGGCGAAGAAGCAACAGCGCGAAGACGGTCAGGGCGTGATGAGGACTTTGCAGTGATCGTTCGGCTGCTGCAGCCGCGCGAAGACGTCTGGCACGTCCGCCAGCGACGTCGTCGCGGTGACGAGACCGTCGACGCCGATGCGTCCGGCGTCGAGCATGCGCAGCACGAAGGGAAAATCCGCCGGTTCATAGCCGATGACGAACGTCATGCGCAGACGCTTGAGCGCCGCGGACAGCACGGTGAACTGCTCGGGTTGCATTCCGGTGCCGACGAGCACCAGCTGTGTACCCGCCGGCGCGATGTCGATGAGACGCTGCACCATCGGACGGCCCACGCACTCGAAGATCACCGTCGGTGCACGGCCTGTCTGCTTCTGGAATTCCGCGACCGGATCGCTGGCAATCGAGCCATCGATCACGAGCCCGACATTCATGCGACGCGCGCGTTCGAGCCGCGCCGGCAACAGTTCACTGATCGCAACATCGCCGGCGCCGAAGAAGCGCGCCCACTTCGCGACCGACAGACCGATGACGCCCGCGCCGATCACCAGCACGCTTGCACCCGCGGGCAATGCCGCCGATCGCCACGCGCCGAGCCCAACGGCCAGCGGTTCGACGACCGCCGCATCGCGATCACTGAGCGAGGCGGGGATCTTGATCGCCATACCCGCCATCGCAGTGGAGTACTCGGCATACGCGCCCGGCATGCGCGGATCGAAACCCTGCGGCACGAAGCTGGCGCATTGATGCGTGCGGCCGTCGCTGCATGCCGCGCAGGTGCCGCACGGACGGCCGGGCAGGGCGACGAGTCGATCGCCCGGTTGCCAGCCCGACACACCGGCGCCGACTTCGATCACTTCACCCGCGTACTCATGTCCGAACACGACGCCCGGCGGGCATAACCCGACTTCGGCCGCATGCAGATCGGAAGCGCAGATGCCGCAGGCACCCACCTTGAAGACGAGTTCGCCGGCCGCGGCGCGTGGCATCGGCACATCTGCGACGGCGAGCCGCGCATGCGGACCCTGATAGACGATGGCTTTCATGACGAAAGCATCGCGCCTGCGCGACGCACCGTCCCCCTCCCAATGGGATGGGGTGGCGCGTCCCCCTTCGCTGCCAGACTTTTGGTCACTGCAACGTGGAGGCGAATGTCCGATGAACCAAATCACTGGCGGCGAGCTGCTGGCCCGCGCTCTTGCGAACGAGGGCGTGCGCTTCGTCTTCGGTCTGCCGTGCCCGGAAATCGATCCGCTGCTGGCGGCGATGGAAGCCCACGATATCCGCTTCGTGCCGGTTCGTCATGAAGCCGCTGCGGTGCACATGGCCGAAGGGCTTTACAAGACGACCGGCCAGGTGGCGGTGGTGCTGGGCAATCCCGGCCCCGGTTCCGCGAACCTGATTCCCGGCGTCGTGACGGCACGGCACGAGGGCGTGCCGGTGCTCGCGATCACGTCGCAGCATCGCATGGGAATCGTCTATCCATCGACGCCGGCCACGTTCCAGGGCCAGGATCAGCTCGATCTGTTCAAGCCCGCGGTGAAGTGGGGCGCGCCCGTGTTCGAGTGGTCGCGCATTCCCGAACTCGTGCGCACGGCGTTCCGCGAGATCTGGGCCGGTCGGCCCGGTCCGGTGCAGCTCGAAATTCCGGGGCCGGTGCTGTACACGACGGGCGATCCCGCCGCCGCACCGATCTATGCGCGCTCCGCAGGACGCGCCGCCGCGCCGCAACCGTCCGATGCGCAACTTGCCGCGGCTGCCGATCTGCTTGCCGCGGCGAAGGCGCCGGTCGTGTTCGCAGGCTGCGGCGTCGATCGCTCGGGCGCCAACGCGGCGCTGATCGAACTGGCCGAGCTGATCGGTTGTCCCGTGATTCCCTCGCTCGCCGGCCGCAGCGTCATGCCGCACGAACATCCGCTGTGCTTCCTGTCGCAGAGCGCGGCGGCGGACGAACTGCGTCGCAATGCCGACGTGCTGCTCGTGGTGGGTTCGCGTCTCGGCAATCTCGACGTGCCCTTCGACAAGTACTGGGGCGATGCGACCAGGTGCCAGCTCATTCACGTCGACGTGGACGCGCGCCATATCGGTGTGTCGCGTCCCGTGGCGCTCGGCATCGTCGCCGATGCGAAGGCGACGCTCGAAGGTCTGGCCGACAAGCTGCGTGGCCGCGCCATCGCGAGCAAGGCGCGCACCGACGTCGCCGCACGACGTACTGAATATGCTGCGTGGATCGAACAGCTCAAGGCGCCGATCGCCGCATGGAGTGGCCAGGGTGTGCATCCGGCGCAGGCCTTCGGTGCGGTCGGTGCGGTGTTCGGAAAAGACGCGGTGTACTGCACCGACGGCGGCATGACCTCGTTGTGGGCGGGGCTCGCGCTGCCGTCGACGCGGCCGTCGTCGTATCACGGCATTCTCGAACTCGGCATGCTTGGCGTCGGCATTCCGGTCGCGCTGGGCGCGAAGCTCGGTGCGCCGTCGCGCGAGGTTGTGTGCATCACGGGTGATGGCGCCGCGGGTTTCAACATCATGGAATTGCAGTCGGCGGTGCGCGAGGGACTCAAGCTCACCGTGGTCGTCATGGCCGATGGCCAGTGGGCCATGGAGATTCCCAACGAGATGGCGCGCTGGGGCAAGACGTTCGGCGTCGGCATGGGCGAGGTGCGCTGGGATCGGATCGCACAAGGTATCGGCGCGCACGGCGAGTACGTCGAAGCGATCGCGGATCTCGCGCCCGCACTCGAACGTGCCCGCGCGCACGTCGGTCCGGCGCTCGTCTGTGTTCGCACCAGCGTCGAGGCCAATCTTGCGATGCCGTCCGCGATCGGCGGGCGCTTCTTCGAGGTGTACTTCGGGCCGCAGCCATGAGCGAGGACGCATTGCTGCTGCGTCCGCCGCAGCGCTTCGCCCGCGTGCTGCAGCGACATGGCGTGCAGTACCTGTTCGGGCAGAGCAATCCGCCGGGGCTGACGCTCGCTGCCGAAGATCTGGGTATCCGCCAGATCGGCTATCGGCAGGAGAACGCCGGGGCGTACATGGCAGATGGCTATGCGCGTGCGACCGGGCGTGTGCCGGTGGTGACTGCGCAGAACGGGCCCGCGGCGACATTGCTCGTCGCAGGACTAGCGGAATGCCTGTCCGCATCGATTCCGATCGTCGCGCTGGTGCAGGACGTCGGTCCGAATCATCAGGATCGCAACGCGTTCCAGGAGCTGGACCAGCTCGAACTGTTCAAGGGCGTGTCGAAGTGGATCAGACGGATCACGACCGCCGATCGCATCGAGGACTACGTCGACATGGCATTCGCCGCGGCGGCCTCCGGTCGCCCGGGTCCCGCCGTACTGCTGATTTCGATGGAGCTGCTGGCTGAACGCGAAGCGCAGCCGGCGTCCTCGCGCAAGGCGAATCTCGGTCGCTATCCGCTCGACCGCACGCAGGCTGATCCGCGCAGCATCGAAGAAGCGGCGCGCCTGCTGGCGAACGCCGAGTCACCGATCATCTACGCCGGCGGCGGCGTGATCGGTTCGCAGGCGCAGGCCGAACTGCGCGCGCTGCAGGAACTGGCACATCTGCCGGTGGCGACCAGCACCATGGGCAAGGGCGCCGTCGATGAAACGCATCCGCTGTCGCTCGGCGTCATCGGCTACTACATGGCGGCGCGCGGCATGACGAAGTTCGCCAAGCCGCTGATCACGGAAGCCGACGTCATCCTGCTGGTCGGCAATCGCACGAATCAGAACGGCACCGATTCGTGGACGCTGCTGCCGAAGAACGCGACTTACATTCACATCGACATCGATCCGGCGGAGATCGGCCGCAACTACGAGGCCGTGCGTCTCAATGGCGACGCGAAACTGACGTTGCAGGCATTGAACACCGCCATGACGGTGCAGGATCTGGCGAAGCGCCGCAGTGCGCGTTCGCGCGTCGCCGGGTTCATTGCATCGGCGAAGCTGCAGCATCGCGAGGAAATCGCCGAGGTCACGCGCTCCGATGCCTCGCCCATTCGCCCCGAACGCTTCATGGCGGAACTGGAGAAGCAGCTCGCGGACGATCACATCGTCGTCGCCGATGCGAGCTTCTCTTCGATCTGGGTCGCTAACTTCCTGACCGCCACCGGCCACCGGCGCTTCATCACGCCGCGCGGCCAGGCAGGGCTCGGCTGGGGATTTCCGCTGGCGCTGGGCGCGCGTATCGGCGTGCCTGAACGGCCGGTGTTCTGTGTCGTCGGCGATGGCGGCTTCGGCCATGTGTGGTCGGAGCTGGAGACGGCGCGGCGTCACGGCGTCAAGGTCGCCGTCGCGGTGATGAACAACGGCATTCTCGGCTACCAGAAACATGCCGAGGATGCGGCGCTCGGACGGCACACCAATGTATGCGACTTCACGGCGGTCGATCACGCAGCGATCGCGAAGGCGTGCGGGCTGCCCGGCATTCGCGTCGAGCGCGCGCAGGACATTGCTGCCGCGATCGCAGCGGCGATGAGCTCGGATTCGAGCATCGTGCTCGACGTGATCGCCGATCCGAACGCCATGCCGCCCGTGAAACTGTTCTCCCGACTGCCGACGTACTGACATGAGCCAGCCATTCAGCCTCAAAGACAAGCGCGTCCTCATCACGGGCGGCGCCTCGGGCATCGGCCTGGGCGTCTGCGAACGGTTCCTTCGCGAGGGCGCGCGCGTACTCGTCGTGGATCTGAAGGCGCCGCCGCAGGCCGTGCTGGACGCGGGCGCAATCTTTCAAGCGGCCGACGTGAGCAATCGCGAGCAGGTGCTCGACGCGTTCAAGGTGGCCGAGGAGCGCATCGGCAAGCTGCACGTGCTGGTCCACAACGCCGGCAAGCCGGGACGCAACGATCATCTGACCGACTCCGACGAAGCGATTCTCGACGGCGTCGTCGCGCTCAATTTCTACGGCACGTACTACCTGCTCAAGTACGGCCCGCGCCACATGCACGACGGCGGCTCGATCATCACCACGGCGTCCGTCGCCGGCCTGCAGCAGAACGAAGGCTTCTTCGACTACAGCGCCACCAAGGCGGCGCTGATCAGCATGACCAAAACCGCCGCGGTCGAACTCGGCCTGCGCGGCATTCGCTGCAACGCCGTCGCGCCGGGGCCGGTGAGAACGCCCATGCTGCCGCCGACGCACGTGCTCAACACGCTGGCGAAACATCTTTCCGCGCTCGGACGCATCGCCGAAGTCGACGATCTCGTCGGCGTCTATCACTTCCTGGCGAGCGACGAGAGTAAGTACATCAGCGGCCAGACGCTCGTCGTCGATGGCGGCCGCCTCGCCGGCTTTCGCAAGGAAGTGCTCGAGCGCCTCGGCGCGCGGGATTCTTCTGTAGGTCAGGCTTCAGCCTGACTTCTTTCAGGCCGGCTGAAGCCGGCCCCACAGGGCTCGTAATCTCAGCTTTTCGAGGGGGACGACATGCGCAACTACCTGAAGTTCTACATCGACGGCGAGTGGGTCGATCCGATCGAGCCACGCACGCTCGACGTCATCAATCCGGCGACCGAGCAGAAGGCGGGCGCGATTTCACTCGGCGGCGCCCCCGACGTCGATCGCGCCGTCGCGGCGGCCCAGCGCGCATTCGAGACGTTCTCCCGAACCACGCGCGAAGAGCGCATGGCCCTGCTCCAGCGAGTCATCGAAGCGTACCAGCGTCGCCTCGGCGATCTCGCACTGGCGATCTCTGAAGAAATGGGCGCGCCGCTCGAAAAGGTGGCGAAGCCGTTGCAGGCACCTTCCGGCCTCGGACACTTCATGGTCGCGCTCGGCGTACTCAAGGATTTCGAATTCGAGAAGCGGCAGGGTGCGACACGCATCGTGCGCGAACCTGTCGGTGTGTGCGGCCTGATCACTCCGTGGAACTGGCCGGCGAATCAGATCGCCTGCAAGATCGCGCCGGCGCTCGCCGCGGGATGCACGATGGTGCTGAAGCCGAGCGAGATCGCACCGTTCTCCGCGCACGTGATCGCGGAAATCCTTCATGAAGCAGGCGTGCCCAAGGGCGTCTTCAATCTCGTCGACGGCGACGGTCCGACCGTCGGCGCCGCCATCGCCTCGCATCCGGGCATCGACATGGTGTCGTTCACCGGCTCGACGCGCGCCGGCATCCTCGTCGACAAGGCGGCGGCCGACACGGTCAAGAAAGTGGCGCTCGAACTGGGCGGCAAGTCGCCCAACCTCATCCTCGACGGCGCGCCGCTCGAAGCCGCCGTCGGTCATGGCGTCGTGCTCATGATGAACAACACCGGCCAGAGCTGTAACGCGCCATCGCGCATGCTCGTACCGCGCGAGCAATTGGCGCAGGTCGAAGCGATTGCGACTGCGGTCGTTGCCACGATCAAGGTCGGCGATCCCGCCGATGCGACGACGGCCGTCGGCCCGCAGGCGAGCGAAATGCAATGGCGACGCGTGCAGGGCCTGATCGAGAAAGGAGTGCAGGAGGGCGCGAAACTCCTGTGCGGCGGACCCGGCCGCCCGGCGGGCCTGGAGCGCGGCTACTACACGCAGCCGACGATCTTCAGCAATGTCTCGAACGCCATGACGATCGCGCGCGAGGAAATCTTCGGCCCGGTGCTGTGCATCCTGCCGTACGACTCGGAAGAAGAAGCGATCCGCATCGCCAACGACACGCCGTATGGCCTGTCGGCCTACGTGTACGGACCGAATGCGGAGCAGGCGCGCCGCGTTGGCGCGCGCATCCGCGCCGGCAACGTCCACATCAACGGCGCGAACCTCGACATGACCGGCTCATTCGGCGGCTACAAGCAGTCGGGTCTCGGCCGCGAGTGGGGCGCGTTCGGCTTCGAGGAATTTCTCGAAGTGAAATCCGTGTTCGGTCCGGAAGAACAGACGGCTGCGTAGTTGCAGATCAGGCATCGGCGAGCGCGAAAGCCGGTCGCAGTTGTTCCTGCTGACGCTCCGGGATGCCCAGCGCCTTTGCTTCCCGGGGCCAGCGTTTCACGGCTTTCCGGACCGCGGCGATGATCTCGCGGCCGTGCTGGAGGGTCAGGCCGTAGTACTCGGAAGCGGATTCGGCAACGTCGAGGCTCAAGGTCGCATTCGTTTCGTCGATCGCGAGCGTGAGCTGGCGGCGCTGCGGATTCGGATTGATGTCGAATACCGGTGACAAGGTGAGGCCGGTGGTGCCCACGATGAAGCCGTGGTTGCGCAGGTGATCGTCCGTGTTGGCAATGCAGAGGCTGAAGACGACGCGCCTGAACAGCTCCTCGCAGTCGACCTGTGTTTGCGCGCCGCGCGATTGCAGCAGATCGACGAGTTCGAGATAGCTGACATCGGCGTCGCCATCCGTTCGCTGCAGCAACGTCATTGCCGAGACGAACGCCAGGCGGCCGCCGGTCGGCGTCCGATCGAATCGTTGTGCGATGAACGTGTGGCCGTCCGGTGTGAAGCGAAGCGCGCGCGTGGCCGGCACTCGAATTCCCGCGTGCCTGGCCAGTGCGTAGGCGACGGCCTCCCAGCCGCCGACGTCCCACTCATCCTGCCCGCTCGGAAACTTGGCGATGCACAGATGACCCTGTTCGTCGATCACGGAAGCCTTGGGGCGTGCACCGCCCAGTGAGCTACCGGGTGCGAGCAGTTGATTCAGCGCGGTCCGCAGGCTCGCATCATCGGCTCGACGATCTTCTTCGATCACGCGTGCCGCGGCCTGCAGCTCACGCAGCGAAGCCAGCGGCGGCGCGGTATTCGCCGATGTGTCGTCCAGGAACGGCGACTGCGCATCCGCCCGGAACCGGAGCGCTCCGAGACGGGAGAAGTCGTGCACGCCGAGCAGATAATCCCATTCCAGCAAAGTGCGAACCGGCCGCTTCTCCTGCGTGGCCAGCAGCGCTTCACGACGCTGCATCAACGTACGGCCCCATCGATCGGGCGCCGAATCCATGAAGATGCCGAACTGGCTGCGGCCGGCGGAGGGATAGGTGCGCCCGGGCGCGGGCAGCAGATCGGGATCGAGTGCAATAGGATCGTGGCGTTTGAGCCAGTCGCCATCGAATTCGAAGGAGTAGACGTCGCCGCTGCGCGCCGTCTGCCGATGCAGGAGGCCCATGCGTCGTTGGCCGAGCGAGTCGATGTCGAGGATCACCTCGACTTGGTGAAGATCGCGGCTGCTCACGGCGAGCCTGCCTTTTTGCGTGGCGCACGCCGCGGCTGTTTCAACGCCATGTCCTGGAGCCGTCGACCGAGTTCATCATCCTTGGCGAGGAGGGCGAGGTCGGCATCGAGCCCCAGTGCCTGAAGCACGCGCGCATAGATTCCGATGGACACCGCCGGATCGCCTTGCTCGACGCGGCCGAGCGTCTTGCGTGTGATGCCGGCGCGCTGAGCGATGGTTTCGGCTGCATAAGCGCGCCGCAGCCGCGCCTGCCGCAGCCGCAGGCCGAGGCCGGACAGCTCGCGCTGGAGGCGGGGCAGCAGAGACGGAGTGGTTCGCGGCATAATGAGTAATAAAATACTCATCATAAGCCAAAAAGTCCAATATATGACGCATATTCCCGGCGAACGTTAGGTCGCCACATTGGTAAACGTTTCCAATGAAGGCCGCTCTGGCGGTTCCGGCAGGGAAGGAGGATTTGCCTCTTCCGGCTCAAGGACCCGCCAGCTTCCCCACCGGACAGAGGGATATTTTCGAGAAATTTCCGGGTCCGTTCGGGATGCGATTCGGCCGCGTTGTTTCTGCAACGCTTGACCAGAAATGTAAAAACGTTTACACATTCTCCAAATCCGCGGGAGTCAAAACCCCGCTCGTGCAGAAGAAGATCAGGGGGAATGCGATGAGAGCAAGAACACTTTCTGGTGTGACCGTGGGCATGCTGGCACTCGGCGGCGTGGCATCCGCACAGGAACCGGCCCGGTCGACACCGCAGATCACGGTCGAAGAGGTCATCGTCACCGCCACCCGGCGCGAGACCAATCTCATGGAGACCGCCGGCGCCATCAGCGTGTTCGGCGGCCAGGAGCTGGAGGCGCGCGGCATCATCAACATCACCCGGCTCGATTCGCTGGCGCCCAATCTCAAGGTGCTGGACCAGCAGAATCAGGGCATGGGCGCCGTGCAGATCGCGATGCGCGGCATCGTGAATTCGAGCTTCATCGAAATCGGCGATCCCAACGTCGGCTTCCACGTCGACGGCGTCTACATGTCGCGGCCGCAAGCCGCGCTGAATCTGCTGTTCGATGCGCAGCGCATGGAAATCTCGCGCGGTCCGCAGGGCACGCTGTACGGCCGCAACTCCACCGTCGGTTCGATCAACGTCGTCAACAACCGTCCGGACACCGACGAATTCGGTGCGAGCGGGTCGCTGGAATACGGTCGCTACGACAACAGGATCGTCAGCGGCGTGATCAATGTGCCGGTGATCGAGAACGTGCTCGCACTGCGCGCCTCCGGCTTCTGGCAGGAGCGCGATACCTATTACAACCTGCACGACGACGACCTCCTGACGCTGCCGGGCGGGCTGACGCTCGAAGACAGTCCTTATCGCCAGGCCTTCGGCAACGGCACGGGCAAGGACGGAGCGGGCGCCATCGATCAGAACGCGTGGCGCGTGTCTGCCTTGCTGACGCCCATCGACGATCTGTCGCTGTATGCCTCGTACGAAGTCTTCAACAATGAATCGCCGATCGCGCCGAGCACGGTGCGTGGCAGCGAATACACGGCGTATCTGAGCAATCCGCACGTCACCGATCAGAAGATCGAGTCGTTCCGCGGCGAACTGAAATACGAGATCGCGGATGCGGTGGAGCTGAAGGGCACGTTCGGCGATCAGACCTACAACCACCAGATCATGGTCGATCTCGATGCCGGCACCTCGCGCTATTCGCCGGAACGCGTCAATCCGCTGCCGGGTGATTCGCTGACGTTCGAACAGACGTTCTTCGACCGCGACTGGACCACGGACTCGACCTCGTATGAATTGGTTGCATCGTCCACCTACGACAGCAGCGTGCAGTGGCTGGCCGGCTATTTCAATTTCAAGGAAGACACGTTCCGCGATTTCTGGATCGATCTGCCGACCAACAACTCCGGCATCATCAACTTCAATCAACCGAGCCGCAAAGCGACCTCGGAAGCCTTCTTCGGCCGCATCGACTGGAAGGTCACGGACTCCGTCAAGCTCGCGGTCGGCGTGCGTCGTACCGACGACGAACGCACCGACACCGGCGTCAATCGCTTCAGCTCGTTCCCGGAACCGGGCCTGATCGATGCCTATGGTTCGCCGGTCTTCGTTGCGCAGGCGGGCGCGACCGACCTGCAGTTCCTGTGCAGCCAGAATCTGCCCGTGGGTCCGTGTGCAGGTGTCGGCGCCCTGCCAGGGCCGGTGACCGGAGTGAACGGCGTGCCGCTGCGCGTGCCGGGTCTGAACGACGGCTTCGCCGCCGCCGTCGGTTCGCCGATCGGACAGGTGGATGCAGGCATCGCTGCTGCGACCGCGCCGGGTGCGACTGTATTCAACTCGGCCATCACCACCGATGCGCAGCTGCGCGAGATCTCGCGCATCCTGTCGAACGGCGAGGAAGTGGCGCTGGTCGGCGCCGCCGGTTCGTTCCCGCGCGTGTTCTACACCAACCAGGAATTCAGCTACACCGACTGGAGCGTCAGCCTCGACTGGAGCCCGCGCGACGGCAGCCTGATGTACGGCACGGTGTCGACCGGCCACAAGGCGGGCAGCCAGGAAATTTTCTATCACCCGCGCCTGCACCAGTTCATCAATTCGATCCTGGAGCCCGAAGAGCTGATCTCCTACGAACTCGGCTGGAAGGAACAGTTCGAGAACGTCGGCCAGGGACTCAACGTGTCGGCCGCGCTGTTTTACATGGACTACAAGGACAAGCAGCAGTCGGTATTCGTCGATGGCGGCGATCTGTTCTGCGCCGATACCTTCGGCGACTTCAATGGCGACGGCTTCCTGGAGAACTTCGTGGCGGGCCTCGGCGGCGTGCCGATCTTCGCCAGCAGCGCCGCGTTGGTGAACAGCGGCGATGCGACCCTGCGTCCCGACGTCATCGGCGTCGACGGCCAGCCGAGCTGGGAACTGAGCGCCGAACAGATCCAGCAGGCCGTCGCCAACTGCTCGCGCGGTTCGACAGGAACCGACGAAGCACTGGCCGACCAGCCGGGCATGCCGAACTTCCTCGAACTCATGCAGATCAACTTCGGCGACGCCACGATCGCGGGACTCGAACTCGAATACGCATGGAACGTCACGTCACGCGATCGCCTGTCCGGCTTCGCGACCCTGAACTTCATCAACGAGGTCAAGGATCCGCGGCCGGACGCGCTGCCTTTCAATCTCAACGATTCGCTGGCGTGCAGCGATCGCGTGGGCGGCTGTCCGAACATCATGGCCACCGATGGCAATGAGCTACCGTTCGCGCCGGACTACACCTTCCGTGCGGTCTACGAGCACGACTTCCCGATCGGCACCAACTCGCTCATCACCGCCGGCATCGACTTCTCCTACAGCGGCGACTACTGGCTGTCGGTCTGGAACACCGATTGCTACACGTCGGTCCGCCTCGGTACGGAAGTCTGCAACAACGGCGACAAGCAGGAAGCGTACGAACTCGTCGATCTGCGCCTGCGCTATACCGGTCCGGGCGGCAAGTTCTGGCTCGAAGGTTTCGCGACCAACGTGACCGGCACCAAGTACGCCACCGGCAGCATCCGGCCGTCGAACGAAGACAGCGTGACGCCCTATGCCTTCAATGCGCCGCGCATGTACGGTGTGAGGACGGGCTTCAATTTCTTCTGATTGACGCCCGGCGCAGAATGACGTCCCGCGGCTCTCCCAGCCGCGGGACGTCGTTGTTTCTTTCATCGGCTGACGAGACATGAATCACGCAACCCTGGCAGAAGCGTTCTGGCGCGATGGCTTCCTCGTGCTGCCCGGATTCTTCGGGTCCGCCCTCATGGATGAACTCGATGGCCTCATCCGGCAACGTTTCGGCGACGATCCCGCGTTCTGGCACAACGACGAGTTCCTGACGCGGGCACGCACCGAGGTTATCCCGTGGTTTCCGCAGGCCGAGGGCGCGACGCCGTTCGACGTCATCGACGGCAACGAGGATCTGCAGAAACTCACCGACGCGATTCTCGGCGCGCACTGGCAGCGCCTGTATTGCATGGTGATGTTCTCGAAGCAGGGCACCGCGGGTCAGGCGTGGCATCAGGACTGCTCGCCCGCGCGCAGCGAACTGCACAATCTCAACCGGCTGGTCTACACCAGCGACATTCATGCTGAAGCCGGCGGCCAGACGGTGATCGTGCGCGGGTCGCATCGGTTCGGGTTGCTGCCCGTCGGCGATCCCGAAGGGCATTTCGCGGATGAGGTGGTCGTGACGCCCAGCAAGGGCACGCTGGTGCTGTTGCACGGGCACGCGTGGCATCGCGTGCTGCCGGTGACGAAGGGCAATCGCGTGTCGACCAACTACCGCGCGGTGCCGGCGGGCACGCCAGCGGACATCACGGATGTCTGCGTGTATCGCAACATGCGCTATCAGTTCTCGACGTCGAAGGTTGTCGAAGAGCGGATTTAAGAGTTCTTCCCCTCCTCCGCGTAGCGGGGGAGGGCAGGGAGGGGGTCTTCAATACCGGCCCCCACCCTAACCCTCCCCCGCTTCGCGGAGGAGGGGATCGGACATCAGCGCACGCACCGCGTCGATATGCTGCTGAAATCTCAGGCTGTCACTCAGCGGCACGACTGCCGACTCGCGCCGACCCGCGAGCACGTCCTCGCTCACGGCCTGCGCTTCATAGTCGAAACCCAGCGTGC
>NZ_DAINNK010000097.1:0-15883 GCF_036735925.1 Povalibacter sp. | reverse complement strand
CGGAGTTCTTCTGGTTGATGATCGTGTCGATGGCGAGCGCGGTCTTGCCGGTCTGGCGGTCGCCGATGATCAGTTCGCGCTGGCCGCGGCCGACCGGGACCATCGAGTCGACGGCCTTGTAGCCCGTCTGCACCGGCTGGTTGACCGACTTGCGGAACACGACGCCCGGCGCAACGCGCTCGATCGGCGCCTTCTGGGTCGTCGCGATCGGGCCCTTGCCGTCGATCGGATTGCCGAGCGCGTCGACGACGCGGCCGAGCAGCGCTTCGCCGACCGGCACTTCGAGAATGCGGCCGGTGGTCTTGACCGTGGCGCCTTCGGCGATGTGCTTGTACTCGCCGAGCACGACGGCGCCGACCGAATCCTGTTCCAGGTTCAGCGCGAGGCCCGTGCTGCCGCCGGGGAATTCGAGCATTTCGCCGTACTTCACGTCGGCGAGACCGTGGATGCGCACGATGCCGTCCGTCACGGTCACGACCGTGCCGACGTTGCGCTCTTCGGTCGCACTCGCGAACTTCTCGATGCGCGACTTGATCAGATCGCTGATTTCAGATGCCTTGATGGACATTACCGTTACCTCGGCTACAGGCGACGGGCTACGGGCGACAGCCGGAACCCAACACGATGTGCCTGACCAACCAAATTGTGATTCAAAAACCTTCTGGCCGTGGCCTGCAGCCCGTAGCCCGTTGTCTAGTGCGCCAGTTCGCTGGCCAGCCGATCGAGACCCGACTTCAGCGACCCGTCGATGACCAGGTCGCCCGAGCGCACGATGGCGCCACCGAGCAACGAGGCATCGACGTCGCAATGCAGACGAATCTCACGCTTCATGCGCTTGCGCAGCGCAGCCGACAGACGCTCGCGCTGTGCATCGCTCAGTGCCACGGCCGACGTGATCTGCACATCGGCGATGTTCTCGACTTCCGCACGCAGGGTTTCGTAGATCGCCGCGATCTCGGGCAGCAGGCCCAGACGGCGGTTCTGCGCCAGCGTGTCGAGGAAGTTCTTGCCGTGCTCGTCGAGCGTCACTCCGCTCGCTTCGCCGACCAGATCGACCAGCTGCGAGGGCGTGAGGCGCGGGCTCGACAGCAACCGCGCGACGCGCTCATCCGCAACGACCGTTGAGCCGTTGCCCAGCAGCTCCGACCACTTCGCAAAGGCCTTGTGCTCCTGCGCATACGCGAACGCGGCGCGGGCATAGGGCCGGGCGATTGTGATTTTCTCAGCCATCGATGCTCCGGTGCGTCAACCGCGCTCGATTTCGAGCGCCAGCTTGTCGAGCAGGTCCGCGTGGGTCTTCGCGTCGATCTCGCGACCCAGCAGCTTGCTGGCGCCGCTCACCGCGATGGCCGCCACCTGCTGGCTGAGCTCGGCACGGGCGCGGTTCGAATCGAGTTCGACCTGCTCGCGGGCAGCGCCGATCAGACGCTGGCCTTCCGCGATCGCCGTACCGCGCGCTTCCTCGACGAGTTCATTCGAGCGGCGGTTCGCCTGCTCGATGATCTTGCTCGCCTGGGCATGCGCTTCCTTCAGCACGACCGTGGCGCTCGCCTTGGCTTCGGCGAGGCTCTTGTCCGCTTTTTCTGCGGACGCGAGACCTTCGGCGATTTTCTTGCGGCGTTCGTCGATGGCTGCGATCAGCGGCGGCCAGATGAACTTCATCGTCACCCAGGACAGGACGAAGAACACCGCCAGCTGCACGAACAGTGTTGCGTTCAGATTCATGGAAGTAACTGCCTAAACTGCAATCGACCTGCGTTCAAGCGCGCTCGCTTGCGCGGCGCGCCCAAGTGACTTCAACCCGCGAACGGATTGGCAGTCGCGAACCACAGCGCGATACCGACGCCGATGATGAACGACGCGTCGATGAGGCCGAGGAGCAGGAAGACCTTGGTCTGCAGCACGTTCATGAGTTCAGGCTGGCGAGCCGACGACTCGATGTACTTGGCAGCCATGATGCCGACGCCGATGCACGCGCCCAGCGCGCCGATGCCGATGATCAAACCGCAAGCCAGGGCGACAAATGCTACGTCTGTCATGAGAGTTCTCCGGAAAAAACCAAACCAACTAAACGATCAGTGAAGAAACGAAACCTTAGTGATGCTCGTGCGCCTGGCCGACATAGGCCAGCGTAAGCATCATGAAAATGAACGCCTGCAGCAGCACGATCAGGATGTGGAAGATCGCCCACACGGAACCCATGATCAGGTGCCCGGCCATACCCAGCACGGTGGCCGTGCCACCGAGTCCGGCAATGAGGAAGAAGATAAGCTCGCCGGCGTACATGTTGCCGAAGAGACGCATGCCGTGAGAGAGCGTCTGGCCAACGTACTCGATCGCGGTGAACAGGGCGTTGACCACGGCCAGCACGATCGCGCCGAGCCACGTGAGTGGATTCGCCGTGATCTTGACCATGCCGAACGGCGCCGTGACCCACTGATGCAGCCAACCGCCGATGCCCTTGACCTTGATGTTGTAGAAGACCACCAGCAGCAGCACCGCGATAGCCATTCCGAACGTGCCATTCAAGTCAGCCGTCGGCAGGGGCCGCAGGTAATCGATATGGAATATGTTGTGGGCGATCCAGGGCAGCAGATCGACCGGAAGCAGGTCGATGGCATTCATCAGGGCAACCCAGACGAACACGGAAAGAGCCAGCGGCGCGATGTAGGTCAGCTTGCCGTGAACCATCCCCTTGGCCTGTTCTTCGACGAACTCGACCAGCATTTCAACGAATGCCTGGAAGCGGCCCGGCACACCCGCCGTTGAACGACGCGCCGCGAAATAGAACGGGATCAGGAAGAGCAAGCCGCAGAGAATCGAAAAGAAAATCGTATCGAGATGCAGGACGTTGATGTCGAAGAGGCCGTGCTGGACCTTGTTAGCGAGATAGGTCAGGTGATGGGAGATATAGCCGGACATTCCGCCGGATTCGTGCCCGCCCTCACTTGCCATCAAGAATCTCTGCATGATTTACCCTTTCCCCGATCCGTTGCCGGCCGTGCCAGCGGCCGACTTGCGCTGCGATTTGGCGAAGGCCAGCGAGGCCCAGTACGCCAACAGCGCTCCGAACAATCCTGCGATCAATCCCAGCGGCGCCATCGCTTTCGAGCGAAAGGCGATCACCAGCAATCCCAGCGTGAGAACCAGCTTCACCAGCCAGGCCACCAGGAAACTCGCGGCGCTCAGACCGGCACCGTGATTCAGGCTGTGCCGGAACAGCGTGAAGGCCATGTAGTCCGTCCACAGCGATCCGATACCGCCGCCCACCAGCACTGACCATCCGGCTCGCCCGCCGAACGCCATGCCGCCGATGGCTGCCATCACGACGATCCAGATCAACTGCCACTGCAGGATCTTCACGGACTGGCGGGCTGCATTGCCCAGCGAGTTGCTGCTCACGACCTTGCCCTGAGCATCTCTACGGACACCGCCTCGGCCAGTACGCCCATCCGATCGACGGACAACAAAAATGCCACTGCGTTGACCGACCAGTCGGCGACGTGTGGCATTACGACAAACCCACCCCGACCGCATTTCTGCCCGGCCGGAAAAGGCGGCGGATTATACGCAGCGTTTTGCAGTGCTTCAAGAAATCGTAAGGTGCTTTTCGCGACAAAGACGCGGCGCTGCTGTCGTCCGCTGTGCGATTTCGGCAAAGCGCGTAACTACCAGACGCGTAAGGAAAAACAGCAGCGACGAATCGACAGCGGCTACAGGCGGTAGCTGAGCTTGATCAGAAACTGGTCTGCGTCGCGGACCTCGCCCATGTCTTTGAAGAGCTGCGCCACTTCGCGGTCGTCATCGTTCAACAGATCGAATCCGCCGCGGGCATACACCACATAAAGATCGGACTGCGGCGCAAGCGAATAGCGATAGCGCAATTGAATGCCGAGATTGTTCACCGTGAACGGTTCGAGCGCGACCGGAACGGGATGCAAACGGCCATCGACATCGTTCTGCCAGGCCTGCCGCGGCTCGGCGGAAATGCCGATCCACTGCCAGCGCAGCCGCAATTCGTGGCGCGGCGCGGGAATCCAGTCGAGCCGGAAATCGAGATCGAGGCGCGGTGCCCGGTAGGTGCCGAAATCATTGTCCTGTTGCCACAGCAGCCACTCGTCTGCGTACTGCGGCCGCAGATCGAGCCGCAGCGTGAGCTGTTCGACCGGGTACCACAGCCCCGTGAACTGCAGCCAGCCCGAGTAATCCTCGATGCCCTGCGGGAACAGGTAGCCGCTGAAGATGAACTGCCAGTCGCCGAAGCGCGGCGAGGTGAAATCGGCGTAGGCGCTGTACCGCGTGTCGAACCGCACCGGTCCGTTGCCGCGCGAAATCAGATCGTCGACGCCGTTTGGAATCAGGCGCAGCCGTTCGTAGGCGAGCCAGCCGCTGCGGTAGTTCACCTGCCGCAGCAGCTCGATGTTGGATTGCAGGCGCTCGCCCGCGTCGTTCTCGCGGTACTGCAGGGTCAGTTGCTGGCTTTCGCCGCTGACGCGACCGCCGTCCTTGCCGATCCGCCGCAGCGTCGTCCATTCGACCTGGCGCAGCGAGTTGCGCTCCATGTAGCCCAGGTCGTTGAGATCGAAGTCGTCGTCGATGGTCAGCAGCGTCAGCGAATGCGACAGCGGTGCGGAACGATTGAAGTCCGCCCGCAGCCACGCTTCGTATCCCGCTGCGCGCGCTGCGCCCGTGTCGATGTCGCTGCGGATCAGCTGTCCGGCGAAGCGCCACCAGTCGTTGGGCGTGAGATCGAAGTCGAGCGCATTGACCGCGGCGTGACGATCGAGGAACGGACGATCGGTCCAGCTGCCGAGATAGCCGACGCGGCCCGTCGGCAGCGTGAATCGCAGGCGCGCGGCGCCGAACAGACGCCCCAGGTCTTCGTCGTATTCGTCCTCCTGCGCAACGAAGGCGCCGTAGTCGAACGAGCCGGCACTGCCCGAGATCTTCAGCGCCGCGTCGATATCGCTGGAGCCGGCACTGCCGTCGTCCGGCGCCGCGCCCACCCGGCGTGTATAGATGAGCTGGCCGTTGGCCGGCGTGGCGAGCGCGAACAAGTTCTGGTTTTCGGTGAAGAAGGGACGCTTGTCCGTGAACACGGTTTCGATCGCCGAGAAGTCGACCACCAGTTCGTCGCTTTCGACCTGGCCGAAATCGGGATTCAACGTGGCGGTAAGCCAGAAATTCGGCGTCGGCTTCCAGCTCACGTCGACGCCCACCTTGCCTTCGAGCGTGGGCTCCAGGTTGTTCCTGATGACGCTCGCATACGGCACGACGTCGAGTGCCGGCGCCGCGCTGAACTGCGCCACCTCGATGCGGCGGAAGTCCGCGAGAAACGCCGGCGAATCGTCGGAAATCCCGGGACAGGCGAAGCGCTCGTTGCGATCGAACAGATAGCGCGACGCATACACGCCGATTTCGCGCATCGGCTTGCTGGTGGGCCGCATGTTCACGGCGTGCCACGGCACGAGGATTTCCACGAACCACTGGTCCGGCGTTTCGCGAACCTGGCTGCGCCACTCGCCGTCCCAGTCGCGGCTGAACTTGTTCTCGTTCGTGAGCGTGCCGTCGCGCACGCCGCCGCCGAGGCCGACGGAGAATTCGTATCCGACCTGCCCGGTCGCATCGAAGTCGATCAGCAGGCGGACCGAATCGCCGGGGAACGTTTCGGCATCGCGCGGCGTGCGCGGCTTGACGCGTCGCGCGCCGGCCGGCTGATCCAGGGTGAATGCGGCCGCAAGCCCCTCGGGCGTCGCGACGATCCGTACGTCACTGCGATAGCGCGGTATGTCGCGCGCGAACGGCTCGATGCGATACCACTGGCCGCAATCGACGGCCTGCTGCCATTCGGGTTCGTCGAACCGGCCATCGACGTCGATGGCACCTCGCGCGATCACCGGCAGGAGCAGCACTGTATACAGTGCTGCGGCGGCGCAAGAAGTCTTTCGTATTGTCGTACGGGGAGGCGCGATGTCGTTCAACCGCGCGGGCGGCATTGCGGGAATGCTTCCATGCAGGCGTTGCTCATCCGTGCGTCCTCGGCGTCAGCGAATGTGGCCGATGATACCGTCGAGTTCATCGAGCGAGTGATAGGTGATCACCAGCTTTCCCTTGCCTGAGCCGGAATGCTGCACCTGCACCCTGGCGCCGAGCTTTTCCGACAGATCGCTTTCGAGCTTGCGGACATTCGGATCGGCCTTCGGTGCCGGCGTCGATTCCTGCGGACCGGCGAGCATGCGGCGCACGAGCGCCTCGGTTTCGCGCACCGAGAGCTTTTTCTTCGCCACCTGCGCCGCGACTTCCGCCTGCTGGCGCTGGTTCTCCAGGCCCAGCAACGCGCGCGCATGGCCCATTTCCAGTTCGCCGCGTTCGACGAAGCCCTTTGCTTCATCGCACAGATCGAGCAGCCGCAGCAGATTCGATACAGTGGCGCGCGAGCGGCCCACCGCTTCGGCGGCGGTGGCATGCGTCATCTCGAATTCGGAAATCAGCCGCTGCAGCGCCCGCGCCTCTTCCAGCGGATTCAGGTTCTCGCGCTGGATGTTCTCGATGAGCGCCATCGCCACCGCGGCCTCATCCGCAACGCGGCGCACGATCGCGGGAATTTCGTGAAGGCCGGCGAGCTGCGCCGCACGCCAGCGGCGTTCGCCGGCGATGATTTCGTAGCGTCGCGGCTGGCCCGCCGGCGCATCGCCCAGCGGTCGCACGAGAATCGGCTGGATCAGTCCCTGTGCCTTGATCGAATCCGCCAGCTCCTGCAGCGTGTCGGTGTGCATGTCGATGCGCGGCTGATATTTGCCGCGCTGAAGCAGATCGACCGGCAGCTTGAGCAACTCTTCATCGGGACGCAGCTGCGCTACGGCGGAAGTGCCGCTATCGACGGGCGCCGGTTGACCGAGCAATGCGCCGAGTCCGCGTCCGAGGCTGGGGCGTTTGGTGGACATTCGTTTAAAAGGCCGACTGGCAACGGGCACCTGGCAACTGGCCAGAACAGATCCCGGACGGGAACACGTGGGCCTTCCGGCCAGCAGCCACTCTCACGTTCCCACCGCATCCGCCGTCGGCGCCATCGGCTCGCCTTCGGCGCGGCGGATCATTTCGCCGGCGAGCGCGAGGTAGGCCAGCGCGCCGCGGGACTCGCGATCGAAATACAGCGCGGGCTTGCCAAAGCTCGGGGCCTCGGCGAGACGCACGTTGCGCGGAATGATGGTGCGGAAGACGCGACCGGGGAAATGCTCCATGAGCTGCGCCGAGACTTCGTTGGCGAGGTTGTTTCGCGGATCGAACATGGTGCGCAGGATGCCGTGGATCTCCAGCTGCGGATTCGGGCCGGCCTTGATCTGGTCGATGGTGCCGACGAGCGCGGTGAGACCTTCGAGCGCGTAGTACTCGCACTGCATCGGGATCAGCACGCCGTCGGCCGCGACCAGCGCATTGACCGTCAGCATGTTGAGCGAAGGCGGGCAGTCGATCAGCACGATGTCGAACTGGTCCAGCACCGGCTGCAATGCATTGCGCAGGCGCGATTCGCAGCCCGGCTTGCCCATCAGCTCCACTTCGGCGGCCACCAGGTCCTGATTGGCCGGCAGCAGTTTGAAATCGGAATAGTCGACCGACAGCAGCGCCGAGGCGAGATCGCAATCGCCCAGCAGCACGTCGGTGGTCGTGCGCTGCACCGTGCGCTTGTCGACGCCGCAGCCCATCGTCGCATTGCCCTGCGGATCGCAATCGATCAGCAGCACGCGCCGCTTCGTCGCCGCCAGCGACGCGGCGAGATTCACGCTCGTCGTCGTCTTGCCGACGCCGCCTTTCTGATTGGTGATGGCGAGAATGCGGTGCATGAGAAGAGGCCGACTGGTCTACTGGCGACTGGCCACTGGCCAGAGCGGAATGGCGATGCAAGTCATGCAACTGGCCCTCGATTGGCCGGAGAATCCAAGGACGTGAATCTGATCGATACTGGACTCTTCTCTGGCCAGAGACCAGTAGCCAGTTTGCCAGCGGCCCGCATGATCGCTAGACGCGATCGTGCGACCGGCAGATTTCCACAAGATGGCGCTCTTCGTCCAGACCGGGAACGTCAAGTCGATGGATCGCCGCGAGTTTCCAGCCGTTGGGAAGTTTCTTGACTTCGTCTTCGGGGAATTTCCCTTTCATGGCGAGCAGTCGCCCGCCGCCGACAGCGAGATGCCCGGCCCATTTGACGAACTGCTCGACGGGCCCCACGGCGCGCGAAACGACGATGTCGAAGCGTTCGTCGGGACGAAAAGCTTCGGCACGCGTGTGAACGGTGACGATGTTGCGCAGTTCGAGCAGCTGCGCCACGTGATCGATGAACTTGAGTTTCTTCGCCGTGGAATCGACCAGCGTGAACTGCCGCTCCGGATTCACGATGGCGAGCGGAATGCCGGGAAATCCCGCACCGGTGCCGATGTCGCACACGCGCGATCCGCGCAGGAAGGACTGGATCGACAGGCTGTCGAGCAGATGCTTGGTGATCTGCGCCGATCGCTCACGGATCGCCGTGAGGTTCATGCGCTGATTCCAGTCGTCGAGTTCGTCCAGCACGCGCAGCAGCTTCGCTGCTTGATCAGCGCTCAGTGCGATGCCGAGCTTTGCCGCGCTTTCGACGAGAGTGGGACTCATTAGAGAGGCAGGGAGAGCGAACTCTCATCCCCCTGTAGGTCAGGCTTTAGCCTGACACTGCCGCAGGCCGGCTGAAGCCGGCCCCACAGGAAGAAGGATGAGTCACTTCTTCGCGCACTTGCCTTCGAGACGTATGTGCCGGGTATCGCACAGCCCCGTCTGCTGCGAGAAGAAATGCGCGATGGCTTCGAAGTCCTTTTCATCCACGCCCGCGATGATGCCGGCCATGATCGCGTTCTTGCGCTTGCCGCTCTTGTAGTCCTTGAGCGCGTGCACGATGTAGTCCGCGTACTGGCCCGCCAGTGCGGGGTAGTCGTCCGACAGGGCCTTGGCACCGTTGGCGCCATGGCACTGCACGCAGGTCTGGGTCGCCGCGGGCGGCGTGCCGACGACTTCGGCGTCCGGGTTGACGCCTTCGGCATGCAGGAAGGCCGCGATGTCTTCGCGATCCTGGGCGTTGAGCGAGCTGGCTTGCGCGTGCATGGTCGGATGCGGACGTTCGCCGGAGGCGTATTCCGCCAGGGCCACCGTCAGGTACTTCAGGTTCTGGTTGCCGAGGCGCGGGACGTTGTACTCGGGCCAGACGTTCTTGTAGTTGGGAACCCCGTGGCAGCCGTGGCAGGTGTAGGCGAGCTTCTTGCCATTCTCGGCATTGCCCTCGGCAGCGGCACCGGTGCTCGTGGCGATGGCGATTGCACCCAGGCCGAGCGCCAGCAGGGTCGGTCGAAACTTCATTCCTCGTCTCCGCACGTTCTTGGCAAATTCGTACGCTGCCGGCTCGAGGCCAGAGGGGTGCCGGTCAGCGGGGGGGCGCAATGGTAGCCCGCGCTATTGTTGATGAATAGCGCCAATTCACGGGTTTGGGTCAGGTTTCCCATGAATCCTGCAGGTTGCGGCTCACATCCGCGGGGTGGCTCGGCTATACTTTTCGCGCCCCGAGGCTCCGCCCCGGCGCCACTCCCCGCCCGCTTTGAGGTTTCCATGGCTCGCATCACTGTCGAAGACTGTCTGCAACACGTCCCGAATCTGTTCCAGCTGGTCATGGTTGCGGCGAAACGCTCGCGCAAACTGGCCAATGGCGCCGAGCCGACCGTGGATGCGGAGAACGACAAGATGACGGTCGTGGCCCTGCGCGAAATCGCCGCCGGTCATATTGGTCCGGAAATTCTGGAAGAGGTCGAACAGCGACCGGTTCCGGAAATGATGCCGGACGCGGACATGATGATGTCCGGCGAGCTGCGCGCACCGCACCTCGGGCTGGGGGACTAAACCCGCAGCGGATCCTCCTCGCCCGTCATGGACTATGCGTCTTCCATTCTGAGTCTGCTGCCGACCGGAAGACGCTCGATAGGCGTCACGCAGCTTCTCAACAAGCTCGAAACCTACCTGCCGCCGGCCCAGGTCGACCGGGTCCGCGATGCGTATGAATTCGGCGCCGAGGCCCACCAGGGTCAGAAGCGCCTGAGCGGCGAACCGTACATCGCCCACCCGGTGGCGGTCGCCGACATCCTGGCCGACCTGCACCTCGACGCGCAGACCATCGTCGCCGCCATCCTGCACGACGTCATCGAGGACACGGCGAGCTCGAAGGAAGAGATCGCCGAGCGCTTCGGCGCCGAAGTGGCCGAACTGGTCGACGGCGTTTCCAAACTCGACCAGATCCAGTTCCGCAGCCGCGCCGAGGCGCAGGCCGAATCCTTCCGCAAGATGCTGCTGGCCATGGTGCGCGACATCCGCGTCGTCATGGTCAAGCTGGCCGATCGCACGCACAACATGCGCACGCTCGGCGCCATGCCGCCGGCGAAGCGCCGCACCATCGCGCGCGAGACGCTGGAGATCTACGCGCCGATCGCCAATCGCCTCGGCATTCATTCGGTGAAGTCGGAACTGGAAGATCTCGGGTTCAAATCCCTGTATCCGGGCCGCTACCGCATCATCGAGCGCGCACTGAAAAAGGCGCGCGGCAACCAGAAGCAGTTCGTCGGCAAGATCGCCGACAACCTGCGCAGCGGCCTGGAGAAGGCCGGCATCAAGGGTCGCGTCGAAGGACGCGAAAAGCATCTCTACAGCGTCTATCAGAAAATGCGCCGCAAGCGCGCGCCGCTGACTTCCATCGTCGACGTGTTCGGTTTCCGCATCGTCGTCGACAGCGTCGACACCTGCTATCGCGCGCTCGGGCTGGTGCACGGGCTGTATCGCCCGATGCCCGGACGCTTCAAGGACTACATCGCGATTCCGCGCGTCAACGGCTATCAGTCATTGCACACGACGCTGTTCGGCCCGAACGGCATGCCGATCGAAGTGCAGATCCGCACCGAAGAAATGAACCGCGTTGCCGAATCGGGCATCGCCGCGCACTGGCAATACAAGAACAGCGAAGACCAGGGACGCGCCTATCGCGACCGCGCCAGCGAATGGCTGCAGCAGCTGATGGAAATCCAGCACGGCGGCAATTCCGAAGAATTCATGGAGAGCGTGAAGGTCGACCTGTTCCCGGACAAGGTCTACGTGTTCACGCCGCGCGGCGAAATCCGCCGCCTGCCGCGCAACGCCACCGCCGTGGATTTCGCGTACAGCGTGCACACCGACATCGGCAATCACTGCGTCGCGGCGAAGGTGGATCGACGGCTCGTACCGCTGCGCACGCCGCTGCGCAACGGCCAGACCGTGGAAATCATCACCGCGAAGGGCGCGACGCCGAATCCGGCCTGGGTGAACTTCGTCGTCACCGCCAAGGCGCGCGCGGCCATTCGTCACTATCTCAAGAGTCTCAAGCACTCCGAAGCCGTCGAACTCGGCAAACGCCTGCTCAACCAGGCGCTCAGCGATCTCGGTCTCGCGCTCAAGAAAATTCCGGACGAGCGCGTGCAATCCGCGGCCACGGAACTCAATCTCAAGAGCGCCGAAGAACTGTTCGAACGCATCGGACTCGGCGAACGCCTCGCGCCGCTGGTCGCGCGACGTCTGCTGCCCGCAGACACCGCCGCGCCCGCCGAACCCGTGCCGCAGTCCGGGCCGCTGGCGATCGCCGGCACCGAAGGCATGGTCGTCAGCTACGCGCGCTGCTGCTTCCCGATCCCGAACGATCCGATCATGGCGTATCTGTCCAGCGGCCGCGGCGTCGTGATCCACCGCGAGGTCTGCGGCAACCTGCGCAACTACCGCAAGCAGCCCGACAAGTGGCTGTCCGTGTCGTGGCAGCCGAATCTCGATCGCCTGTTCAACGTCGAGATCCGCATCGATGTCAGCAATCGCATGGGCGCGCTCGCCGCCATTGCGTCCAACATCGCCTCGACCGACACCAACATCGAACACGTCGCCGTCGATGAGCGCGATGGCGATGCCTCGACGCTGGTGTTCGACCTGCAGGTCAAGAACCGCAAGCACCTGGCGAGCGTCATCAAGAATCTGCGCAAGATGCCGGAAGTGATGCGCGTTACGCGAGTGCTGGCGTAACGTCAGCCAGTCCCCTTCTTCGAGGTTCCTCATGCCCCGCACCATCATCTCCACGCCCGACGCACCTGCCGCGGTCGGCACCTACTCGCAGGCCGTCAAGGTCGGCAGCACCGTCTACGTCTCCGGCCAGATTCCGCTCGATCCGAGATCCGGGCAGCTGGTGACGGATTCAATGGACGCGCAGATCCGTCGCGTCTTTGACAACCTCAAGGCCATCATCGTGGCCTCGGGCGGCACGTTCGCGAACGTCACCAAGCTCAACGTGTTCCTCACCGATCTGTCGCACTTCGCGCTGCTGAACCAGATCATGGCGGAATATTTCCAGCAGCCCTATCCGGCGCGCGCGGCGATTCAGGTCGCGGGGTTGCCGAAGGGCGCGGCGGTGGAGATGGATTGCGTGCTGGAGCTGGAGTAAGGAAGGCTACGGGCGACAGGCTACAGGCGACAGCCAGAAAGATGCTTGGTCTCCTGCTGTCGCCTGTCGCCTGTCGCCTGTCGCCCGTTTCCTGCCGCCTGTCGCCCGCAACTCCCTTGCTACACTCGCCACGGACGGCGACCCATGAACACTTCCACTTCCCCACAACGACCGCCGCAGGTCGCCTCCGCCGAATTGCGCCCCGTCACTGCGTTGCGCGGCGTCGGCGATGCACTGGCGCAGAAACTGCAGAAGCTCGGCATCGAGACCGTGCAGGACCTGCTGTTCCTGTTGCCGTTGCGTTATGAAGACCGCACACGAGTCGCCGCGATCGGTTCGCTGCAGGCCGGCGAGCGCGCCGTCATCGAAGGCGAAGTACAGCTCACCGAGGTCGCCTTCCGCGGCCGGCGACAGTTGCTGTGCCGGCTCAGCGACGGTTCCGGTTCGCTGACGCTGCGATTCTTCTACTTCAATGCCAGTCAGCAGCAGTCGCTCGCGCGCGGCGTCCGCATCCGCTGTTACGGCGAGATCCGTCGCGGACCCGGCGGCTTCGAGATCGTGCACCCGGAGTATCGGCGCGTGGCGAGCGATGCGCCCGGCGACGTCGAGCCGGCGCTCACGCCGATCTATCCGCTGACCGAAGGCGTGCAGCAGGGTCGATTGCGGCAGCTCACCTCGATGGCGCTGCGCGAGGTGGCCAATGAAACGATTCGCGACTGGCTGCCGGCGTCGGCGTTGCGCGAACTGAACCTGCCGTCGTTGCGCGAAGCGCTCGACTACGTGCATCGGCCGCCGCCCGATGCGAGTCTGGAACAGCTCTCCGCGTACATGCATCCGGCGCAGCGACGACTGGCGTTCGAGGAAATGCTGGCGCATCACCTCAGCCTGCGACTGCTGCGACGCGAAGTGCAGCGCGATCCGGGCTGGGCTTTTCAACCGCAGCGCGCGCTCATGAAGGGCTTTCTGCGCTCGCTGCCTTTCAAACCCACCGGTGCGCAGCAGCGCGCCTGGGCCGACATCGAACGCGATCTCGCGCAGCCGAGCCCGATGCTGCGGCTGGTGCAGGGCGACGTGGGCAGCGGCAAGACGCTGGTAGCCGCGATGGCGGCCGTACGCGCGGTCGAAGCAGGATTTCAGGCCGCCGTCATGGCGCCGACCGAACTGCTGGCGGAACAGCATGGCCGCAACTTCGCAGCGTGGCTCGCGCCGCTGGATCTCGAGATCGCATTGCTGACCGGCAAACGTTCCAGCGCGGCACGCACGCGCGCACTGGCGGACATCGCGTCGGGCTCGGCGCAGATCGTGATCGGCACGCACGCGCTGTTTCAGGAGCAGGTCGAGTTTCACCGCCTCGGTCTGGTGATCGTCGACGAGCAGCATCGCTTCGGCGTGCATCAGCGCCTGCTGTTGCGCGAGAAAGGCGCCTCGTCCGGCCGCTATCCGCACCAGCTCATCATGACGGCGACGCCGATTCCGCGGACGCTGGCGATGACGGCCTATGCGGACCTCGACGTGTCGATCATCGACGAACTGCCTCCGGGTCGCACGCCAGTGAAGACCGTGGCGCTGACCGAGAGCCGCCGCGACGAGATCGTCCTGCGCATTCGCGATGCCTGCCGGCAGAAACGACAGGCGTACTGGGTGTGCCCGCTGGTCGAGGAATCCGAGCAGCTGGAAGCGCAGGCCGCCGAAGAAACCGCGCGCGTGCTGGCCGAGGCGCTGTCGGAGCTGCGCGTGGGCCTGGTGCACGGCCGGATGACGCCGCGCGACAAGGATGCCGTCATGAGCGAGTTCAAGGCCGGTAGTATCGATCTGCTTGTTGCCACAACGGTCATTGAAGTCGGTGTCGACGTGCCGAACGCAAGCCTGATGGTGATCGAGAATTCCGAACGCATGGGTCTCGCACAGCTGCATCAGTTGCGCGGCCGGGTCGGTCGCGGGTCGGCGGAGAGCAACTGCGTGCTGCTGTATCGCCCGCCGCTCACTGAGGTCGCGCGCGAACGTCTCGGCGTCATGCGCGCGACCAACGATGGATTCGAGATCTCGCGGCGCGATCTCGAACTGCGCGGTCCCGGCGAATTGCTGGGCACGAAACAGACCGGCCTCATGCAGATGCGCGTGGCCGATCTCATGCGCGATGCCGATCTGTTGCCGCGCGTCCAGCAGACTGCCGAATTGATGCTGGCGGAGAATGAGGCCAACATAGCGCCGCTGCTGCGCCGCTGGACCGGACGCGGCGAGCAGTTCGGCAAGGTATGAGGGGGCGACTGGCTACTGGCGACTGGCCAGAAGGCAAGATGAGCAGAGAGGGTATGGAATCGACTGTCGAACATCCGGCGACGCCCGCACACTCCAGCTCTCTGTTCTGGCCAGCCGCCAGCAGCCAGTAGCCAGCCGCCGTCCCCATGTCCTCCTCCCCCCCCGACTTCGCCTCTCGCCTGCGCTGGCTCGGCCATCGCATCGGCTCCACCCCCTTCGTCGCCGAGATCCTGCCGGCGGCGGCGAAGCGCGCGAATGCCTACGCGCGGCTGCTGCGTCTCGACAAGCCGATCGGCATCTGGCTGCTGTTGTGGCCGGTGTTGTGGGCGCTGTGGCTGTCGTCCGGCGGCAAGCCCGATCCGCACGTCTTCATCGTGTTCGTGCTCGGCACGGTGCTGACGCGCTCGGCCGGCTGCGCCATGAACGATTTCGCCGACCGCGATTTCGACGCGCATGTGAAACGGACGCGCGACCGGCCGCTCGCCACGGGCGAACTCGATCCCATCGAAGCGCTGGCGCTGTGCATCAGCCTCGGGCTGGTGGCGATCGGCCTGGTGCTGACCATGAATCATCTGACGCAACTCATGGCGATCGGCGGCGCGGTGCTGCTGCTGACCTATCCGTTCATGAAGCGCTTCTTTCCGCTGCCGCAGTTCTATCTCGGCGCGGCCTTCACCTGGTCGGTGCCGATGGCCTACGCGGCTCATACGGGCGAATATCCGCCGCGCATGGCCTGGCTGCTGTTCATCGCCGGCCTGCTGTGGACCATGGCCTACGACACCATGTACGCGATGGTGGATCGCGAGGACGACAGGAAGCTCGGCATCCGCTCCAGCGCCATCCTGTTCGGCGACGCCGACCGTTTCATCATCGGCATCATGCAGCTCATGTCGCTCTACGCGCTGTGGCTCGCCGGGCGCGAACTCGAACTGGGCCTGTGGTTCGGTCTCGGACTCATCACCGCTGCGATCTTCTCGCTCTACCAGCAGTACCTGATCCGCGACCGCAGGCCGGAGGAATGCTTCAAGGCATTCATCAACAACAATTACTACGGCATGGCGATCTTCATCGGGATCGCGCTGGAGTATGTATTCCGGTAGCGGCGCC
>NZ_DAINNK010000096.1:0-16003 GCF_036735925.1 Povalibacter sp. | reverse complement strand
TTTCCTTGTCGGTGACCTGCATGATGGAAGTCAGCGGCGCGATCTCGTCGTTGTAGCGGCCTTCGGCCTGCGCCTTGGCCGTGCGCTGCTGCGACTGCAGCGCGAACTCGTCCTGCGCCTCGCGGCTCACGCCGTAGCGCTCGGCGACGACTTCCGCCGTCTCCAGCATGGCCATGTAGACCTGCGGGATGTTCTTCACCAGCCAGGGATCGGCGGCACGGAAGCGGTTCATCTTGTCGTTCTGCACCAGCGAGATGGATTCGACGCCGCCGCCGACCGTCACCTGCATGCCATCGGAGATGATCTCTTTCGCTGCCGTCGCGATCGCCATCAGGCCCGAGGAACACGCCCGATCGATCGTCTGGCCCGGCACCGTGATGGGCAGGCCCGCACGCAGCAATGCCTGGCGCGCGACGTTGCCGCCGGTCGAGCCCTGCTGCAATCCGCAGCCGAAGACCACGTCCTCGACCTGTGCCGGATCGATGCCGGCGCGCTTCACCGCCTGCGCGATGGCGTGCCCGGCCAGTTCCTGGCCCTGGGTGTTGTTGAACGCACCGCGATAGGCCTTGCCGATCGGGGTACGGGCGGTGGAGACGATGACTGCTTCACGCATGACCAATCCTCGGATGAAAGACATTTCACACGGAGATCACGGAGTTCACGGAGCAGGAAGAACGATCGGGTCCGGGGATTCCATTCCCCGAACTCCGTGATCTCCGTGAACTCCGTGTGAAATCCGTTCTCCCGATTACTTCAGGTCCTGAAAACGCTTGCCTTCGGCGGCGAGCTTTTCCAGCAGCGGCGAGATACGGAAATCGCTGCCGAGCTTCGGACCGTATTCCTTGAGCTTGGCGACGACGTTCTTCAGGCCGACGGTGTCGGCATAGAACATCGGGCCGCCGCGATACACCGGCCAGCCGTAGCCGTTGATCCAGACGATGTCGATGTCGGACGGGCGGATCGCGATGCCTTCTTCCAGGATCTTCGCGCCTTCGTTGATCTGGGCGTAGACGCAGCGTTCCAGGATCTCCTCATCGGAAATCCTGCGCTGAGGCAGTCCGGACTTCGCGGCGAAATCCTTGATGATCTGCTCGGTGACGGGCGAGGGCTTCTGGTTGCGGTTGGCGTCGTAGTCATAGAAGCCGGCACCGGTCTTCTGGCCGCGGCGATCCTTCTCGCACAGCACTTCGCGGATCGTGGAGCTGGTGGACTTCTCCTTGATCCATCCCAGGTCGAGGCCGGCGAGATCCGCCATCTGGTACGGCCCCATCGGCAGGCCGAAGTCGTAGATGACGCGATCGATGTCCCAGGGCATCGCGCCTTCCAGAAGCATGGCATTCGTCTGCAGGGTGCGGGCGTAGAGGACGCGGTTGCCGACGAAGCCCGGACACACGCCGACCAGCGCGGCGACCTTGCCGATGCGCTTGGCGAGCTGCATCGACGTCGCGATCACCGACTTCGAAGTGTGCCTGGCGCGCACGACTTCCAGCAGGCGCATCACGTTGGCCGGCGAGAAGAAGTGCAGGCCGATGACGTACTCGGGACGCTTCACCGCCGTGGCGATCTCGTTGATGTCGAGCGCGGAGGTATTGGTCGCGAGGATCGCGCCCTGCTTGACGATCCGGTCGAGCTTGCCGAACACCTCCTGCTTGACGTCCATGTTCTCGAAGATGGCCTCGATGACCAGATCGCAGTCGGCGAGATCTTCGAGATTCAGCGAGCCAGTCAGCAGCGACATGCGCTGGTCGACGTCGGCCAGCGTGAGCTTGCCGCTCCTGGTGCTGCGCTCGTAGTTGCCGCGAATGACTTTCAGGCCGCGGTCCAGCGCTTCCTGTTTCGTCTCGACGATCGTCACGGGAATGCCGACGTTGAGGAAGTTCATGGAAATGCCGCCGCCCATCGTGCCGGCGCCGATGATGCCAACCTTCTTGATCGGAATGATCGGCGTGTCTTCCGGCACGTCCGGAATCTTCCAGGCCTGGCGTTCGGCGAAGAACACGTAACGCTGCGCGGCGGACTGCACGCCGGTCACCAGTTCGATGAACAGCTGGCGTTCGGTTTCCATGCCTTCGTCGAACGGCTGGTTCACCGCGGCTTCGATGCAGCGGATGTTGTATTCGGGCGCGAGGAAGCCGCGGAACTTGCGGGCATTGGCCTTGCGGAAGTCGGCGAAGATCTCCGGCTTGCCGCGCGCGGCCTCGACCTTGTCGTTGAGGTCGCGCACTTTCTTCAGCGGGCGCTTCTCGGCGATCACTTTCTTCGCGAAGGCGACGGCGCCGCTCTTCAGTTCGCCTTCGGCCACGATCTCATCGACCAGGCCGACGCTCTGCGCCCAGGCCGCCGGCATGTGCTGGCCGGAGGTCACCAGGTCGAGCGCGGCTTCCGGTCCGACGATGCGCGGCAGGCGCTGCGTGCCGCCGGCGCCCGGCAGCAGCCCGAGTTTCACTTCGGGCAGTCCGCATTTTGCCGACGGCACGGCGACGCGGTAGTGACAGCACAGCGCGACTTCGAGACCGCCGCCGAGCGCGGTGCCGTGGATCGCGGCGACGACGGGCTTGGGTGAATTCTCGATGGTGTCTTCGACGTCGAGGAGGCTCGGCGGCACGGGCGGCTTGCCGAACTCGGTGATGTCGGCGCCGGCGATGAAGGTCCGGCCTTCGCAGATGAGCACGATGGCCTTCACGGCCGGATCCGCGATCGCCTGCTTCACGCCGTCATTGATGCCGGCGCGCACTGGCTGCGACAGCGCATTCACGGGCGGGGAATTGAGCGAAAGGATGGCAACGTCGCCTTCGACGGCGAGATTGACCACGGCGTTGATAGCCCCCATCAGTGCGTCTCCCATGTATTCCGAAGTTGAAAAATCACCGCTGCGAGATCGGCTGCTCCGGCCTGACGGGATGTAGAACGATCGGTATGCGCGGCGGGGGCGGCATTATAGGCGCGAATTCGGAACTGAATACTGCAGCGCAAAGATTCCGCACCGCGGGAAACCCGTGTGGGCTCAAGCTGCAGCGGGGGGCCTCTTGCTGTGGGGCCGGCTTCAGCCGGCCTCTTTATTCAGAGTCAGGCTAAAGCCTGACCCACAGAAACGCACGATGCAGCGGGCTTCAGAACCCCGCGAAGATGACGGACGCAATCACCAGCGCCACGGCCAGATTGAAGATCGTCGCCGAACCGAACACCACGACCGGCCGCCAGCCTTCGGCGAGCAGCTGGGTGACGCGGAACTCCAGGCCGATGCTGACGAACGCCAGGATCAGGAAGTACGCGCGCAAGGTGTTCGCCGCACCGATCGCCTCGTTCGAGCCGCCCGACTGCAGATACAGCGTCGCGATGACCGAGGCGAGGATGAAGCCGATGACGAACTTCGGAAAGCGGTGCCACAGCGCGCGGCTGACGCCGCGGGTCGCGTCGCTGCCCTTCTTTTCGACGTGCAGCGAGAAGTAGAGCGTCAATGCCACGGCCACGACGCCCATGAGCACGTTCTGCGCGGCCTTGACGATGGCTGCGATCTGCAGCGCTTCCTCGCCGACGATGGCGCCGGCTGCGGCGACGGCGGCGGTCGTATCGATGTTGCCGCCGATCCAGGTGCCGGCCACCGGTGCGCTCAGGTCCAGCACCGAGGCCAGCCACGGCAGCACGAAGATGGAAGGCAATGCGAACAGGATCACCAGCGTCGCGGTGTAGGCGATCTGCTCCTTGGTGGCGCGCACGGCGCCGGCCGCGGCGATGGCGGCGCTGACGCCGCAGATCGACACTGCCGCTGCGAGCAGCGCACGCAGCCGATCGCCCACCCTGAATCTGCCGCCCAGCCACCACGTGAACAGGAACACGGCCGCCACCAGCAACAGTGCCTGCAGCACGCCGCGCGCGCCGGCCTTGGCAATGACGTGCAGATGCACCGATGCGCCGAGCAGCACCAGGCCGGTCTTGATGAAGAACTCCGTCTGGAAGGCGGCGGCAATGCGCTCGCGAATGCCGAGCAGGCCGATGACGCCGCTGCCGATCAGGCCCAGTGCAATCGCGTACACCGGATACTCGACGGACTTGATCCAGTTCCAGTCGACCCAGGTCGGCACGCTCTTTTCGAGAAAGCGCGTGGCCCAGGCCAGCGACAGCACGAGCGTCAGTCCGACGGCGAACCACAGCGGTGAAGTCTTTGCGGCGGACGATTGCGCATCGGCGGCAATCGCTGCGGATTCAGTGGCCATTACCACAGCACCGCTTCGGGAATCAGGCCGAACAGCGCGAGCGCGAGCAGGCCCAGCCCGACGATCGTCGCTGCCCAGTCCTCATTGATGCCGCCGCCGGATGGTCTGTCGGTTGCAGCCAGATCGGGATCGCTGCTGGCAGGATGTTTCTCGCTCATGATTCCCCCGTCTGTCGTGCGGGGCATTTGTAGCGCCGCAGGCGCCGGCTGTCCTCTTCCATGAGGCTTTGTAGTCATGACGCGCGGCTATGAAGATCTCTCTAGTCCTGTGGGGCCGGCTTCAGCCGGCCTTGTCGGAGTCAGGCTGAAGCCTGACCTACAGAAGCCGGCCCCACAGGAAGAAGGACTGCCTACGGCGATGCCGCGTACTCGCGCAGCCGCGCCGGATCGAACGGGCGGCCATCGAAGAAGCCGTCGGGCGACGCTTCGGCACGAAAATCATCGTGCGGCAGATTCACATCCAGCGGCGCCAGCGCCGCGCGATACAGGTCGGGACGATACGTCGCACGCACGGCTTCGACATCCCTGTCGGAAAACTCCGCCTGACCCCAGCGCACCATCTGCGAGTAGAACCACAGCGCGTGACTGACCCACGGAAACGTCGCCGCATGACGTGACGGCACGTAGAAATTCTCGATGTGCCGGGCTTCGCTCCCCGGCGCAAGCGTGAGGCTGCCCGAAAGCCCGCGCAGCAGGATGTGAGCGGGCGCGCCGACGTACTTCGGCTCCGACAGCAGGTGCGCGAGTTCCTCATGATGCGACGGCTGCTCGCACCACTCGGCAGCGCGATGGATCGCGCGCACCAGTGCGGCCGTGCGTTCCGGAAAGCGCCCGGCCCATTCGCGACGGCAGCCCAGGACCTTCTCCGGACTCAGATGCCAGATGGCTGTCGTCGGCGTCACGATGCTGCCGACGCCCACCGACACGGCGAGACTGCTCCAGGGTTCACCGACACAGAACCCGTCGATCTGTCCTTCGCGCAAGGCATCGACCAGCAGCGGCGGCGGCAGCACCACCAGTCGCACGTCGCGATCGGGATCGATGCCGACGGCGCTCAGCCAGTAGCGCAGTTCGTAGTTGTGACAGGAGAACGGATAGACCATCGCGAACGTGAGCGGCGGCCGGCGCGAGAGCTGGCGATCCGCCACGACATGGCGCAGCGCATTGCCCTGCACGAGCGGATCGGCGCCGCCGGCGGCTCCGGCGCGTTCCATCTGCTGCCACAGCGGCAGCGATACCGTGATCGCGTTGCCGCCGAGGCCGAGCGACAGCGGCGCCACCATCGGCACCTGCAGATGGCCGATGCCGAGCGTCGAGGCGAGGGTCATCGGGCCGAGCATGTGCGCGGCATCGAAATGACCGACGACCACGCGGTCGCGGATGTTGGCCCACGACGTCTCGCGCACCAGCGTCAGGTCGATGCCTTCGTCGTTCGCGAATCCCTTTTCGACCGCGGCGACCAGCGGCGCGCAGTCGAGCAGCGGAATGAAGCCAACCACCACCACGCCCGATGAGATCATTTCAATAACCTTGCTGCGGTCACGACGCTCTGGGCCACTTCGCTGATGCGCCGGTTCTCGTTCATCGCCGCCTTGCGCAGCAGCGCATAGGCGGCTTCCTCGCTCATGCCCTTGCTGGTCATGAGGATGCCCTTGGCGCGTTCGACCAGCTTGCGTTCGTCCAGCGCCGCGCGTGCCCGCTCCAGTTCGTCGCGCAGTTTGCTGAACGCATTGAAGCGGCTCACCGCCATGTCGAGCACGGCCTTGATGCGTTCCTTCTTCAGTCCGTCGACGACATAGGCGCCGACGCCCGCATCGACGGCGGCGGCGATCATGTCGGTGTCGGAGCGGTCGACGAACATCGCGATGGGCCGGCGGACGCTGCGCGATACCTGGAACATCTGTTCCAGCACGTCGCGGTTCGGATTCTCCAGGTCGATGAAGATCACGTCGGGATCGTTGTCGACGATGCGACGCATCAGGTTCTGCATGTCGCGCACGACGGTGACGCGCCGATAGCCCGCCTCGCGCAGTCCGTCTTCGAGAATGGCGGCGCGCATCACGTTCTGATCGACGATCAGGATGTGCAGGCCCGCATCGTTGGAGGTCTTTTCTTCAAGCATCAGCACCGGATGAGTGCAATTGATATGCCAGTGCAGGTCGCCGCGATCTGACGCGCTCCGGACGCACCGGCTTGCACGAACTTCGTGCGGGCGCCGCGCGCGACTGCGCTGCCGCGGATCAAACCGGCATCGAACTGCGAGGGTCGTTGCAGTGAAGCCGCAGGGATTTCCCGGCATTTGCCGTGCTGGCACACCAGTTGCAATTTCCGCGGCAACGGATGCGCATCGCTCATCGCGACGCATCCACCGAAACGCAGGCCCAGCATCGGGCCTGCCGGGCAACGCCGCCGACTTCCTGCGCGCTTCTACGCACGCGCTCGAGGTCGGTGGCGTTTTTTTTTGGCCGACAGTTCGAGGAGCGGGCATTCATGAGTACGGGTTCGGGAAAATGGCGGAGCGCGATCGGCGGTGCACTCGCCATGCTGACTCTGGCGGGTGCTGCGCATGGCGCCGGTCTGAAGCTCGAAAAGGAACAGCTCAAGCTCGGCTTCATCAAGCTGACGGACATGGCGCCGCTCGCCATCGCCTACGAGAAAGGCTTCTTCGAAGACGAAGGCCTGTACGTGACGCTCGAACCGCAGGCCAACTGGAAGGTCATTCTCGATCGCGTCATCACCGGCGAACTCGACGGCGCACACATGCTCGCGGGCCAGCCGCTCGGCGCGACCATCGGTTTCGGCACCAAGGCCGACATCGTCACGGCCTACAGCATGGATCTCAACGGCAATGCGATCACGCTCTCCAACGACGTGTGGTCGCAGATCAAGGCGAGCCTGCCGGTGGATGCGCAGGGCAAGCCGGTGCATCCGATCAAGGCAGATGTGTTGAAGCCCGTGATCGAGAAGTCGCGCGCCGCGGGCAAGCCGTTTCGCATGGCCATGGTCTTTCCGGTCTCGACGCACAACTACGAGCTGCGCTACTGGCTCGCCGCCGGCGGCATCCATCCCGGCTTCTATTCGCCGAGCGATGTGAGCGGCCAGATCAAGGCCGATGTGCTGCTGTCAGTAACGCCGCCGCCGCAGATGCCGGCGACGCTCGAAGCCGGCACGATCAACGGCTACTGCGTGGGCGAACCCTGGAACCAGCAGGCGATCTTCAAGGGCGTCGGCGTGCCCGTCATCACCGACCTGGAAATCTGGAAGAACAATCCAGAGAAGGTGTTCGGCGTCACCAGGGCGTGGGCGGAAAAGAATCCCAACACCCACCTCGCCGTCGTGAAGGCGCTGCTGCGTGCCGGCATGTGGCTCGATGAAAACAACGGCGCGAATCGCAAGGAGGCGGCGCAGATCCTCGCGCGATCCGAATACGTCGGCGCCGACTACCGCGTCATCGCCAACAGCATGACCGGCACGTTCGAGTACGGTCGCGGCGACAAGCGCAGCCTGCCGGACTTCAACGTGTTCTTCCGCTACTACGCCACGTATCCGTACTACAGCGATGCCGTCTGGTATCTGACGCAGATGCGTCGCTGGGGGCAGATCCCGGAAGCGAAGTCCGATGAGTGGTACGCGGACATCGCGAAGAAGGTGTACCGGCCCGATGTGTATCTGAAGGCCGCGCAGCTGCTGGTCGATGAGAAGAAGGCGAAGAAGGAGGACTTCCCCTGGGCCAGCGACGGCTATCGCGCAGCGACGCGTGAGTTCATCGACGGCACCGAGTACGACGGCCGCAAGCCGAACGAGTATCTGGCGAAGTTCGCGATCGGCTTGAGAGGCGAGCAGAAGATTGAAGGCGGAGCAGTGGCCGGCAAGTGAGCGCCCCCTCCCTGGCCCTCCCCCGCTGCGCGGAGGAGGGAATAGAAAGAAGGCTTCCTCTCTTCCCCTCCTCCGCGCAGCGGGGGAGGGCAGGGAGGGGGCGGTTCCGAGAGCTGGAGAAACATCCGTGAATGCAGCAGTTTCCGAATCGGCCAAACCCCAAACGCAGAGCGCACCGACCGACGTCACCGCGCTGCCCGCCGCGAACGCGCCGCAAGTGCGCAAGCCCGTATCGCTCGAACGATTGCACGGCGTCATCGACAGCGTCGGCCTCGGATTCCTGAATCCGCTGATCCGCCTCGCGCGTGGCGAGAATCCGCGCGCACAGCTGCGCGAACTGTGGCAGCTGCTCGGCGTACCGCTGGTCGCCATCGCGATCTTCCTGCTCGCCTGGAGCCAGGCGTCCCGCACCATCGAAACGAGTCTCGGCCAGATTCCCGGACCGGTCGCCGTATGGCAGCAGACGCAGGCGTTGTGGGTCGATCACCAGGCGGAGCGTGAGAAGGCGGTAGCGTTCTACGAACGCCAGGCAAAGCGCAACGCGGAGAAACTGGCTGCGGATCCATCTGCGGAAATCGTCACGCGCAAGTACACCGGCAAGCCCACCTACATCGACCAGATCTTCACCAGTCTCAGGACCGTGTTCATGGGTTTCGCGCTCGCGACACTGATCGCCGTGCCCATCGGCATCCTCTGCGGCCTGAGCAAGAGCATCAACGCCGCACTCAATCCGTTGATCCAGGTTTTCAAGCCGGTCTCGCCACTCGCCTGGCTACCGATCGTCACCATCGTCGTCAGCGCGGTGTATGTGTCGGCCGATCCAATGTTCGAGAAATCATTCCTGATCTCCGCGATCACCGTGACCCTGTGTTCTCTATGGCCGACCATCATCAACACCGCGCTCGGCGTCGCCTCGATCGACAAGGATCTGCTCAACGTCGCCAAGGTGCTGCGCCTGCCGTGGCAGACCAAGCTGTTCAAGCTCGTCATGCCCTCGTCGCTGCCGCTGATCTTTACCGGCATGCGCCTGTCGCTCGGCGTCGGCTGGATGGTGCTGATCGCCTCCGAAATGCTGGCGCAGAACCCGGGCCTGGGGAAATTCGTCTGGGACGAATTCCAGAACGGCAGCTCCGATTCCCTGGCCCGCCTGATGGTCGCCGTCTTCACCATCGGCCTCATCGGCTTCGTGCTAGATCGCGCGATGCTGACACTGCAGAGCGCGTTCAGTTTCGGTCGCGGGCGATGAGCCGAGAAATAGCCGCAAAGAGGCGCAAAAAAACACAAATAGGGAAGAGCGATTCTCGACTTCGATTTGCGGGCTTTGCGCTTTTTTGCGGCCATTTGTCTTTCTCTTTGGCAGGGATTCTCGATGAAATTTCTCGAACTCAAGAACGTGACCAAGGGCTACAAGGGCTCCGGCGGCCGGCACGCGGAGGTGCTGAGCGGGGTGAACCTGCAGATCGAGGAGGGCGAGTTCGTCGCCATCGTCGGATTTTCCGGCAGCGGCAAGACGACGCTCATCTCGACGATCGCCGGACTGACGGCGCCCGACAGTGGCGAGATTCTGCTCAAGGGCAGACCGGTGACGGACGCGGGTCCGGATCGCGGCGTGGTGTTCCAGAGCTACTCGCTCATGCCGTGGCTCACGGTTTTCGGCAATGTCGCGCTTGCGGTCGATGCGGTATTTCCCCGGCTCGCCGCAACGGCGCGGCGCGCGAAGGTGCTCGAACACATCGACATGGTGGGTCTGTCGCATGCAGCGGATCGCAAGCCCGCCGAGCTGTCGGGCGGCATGCGCCAGCGGGTCGCGGTGGCGCGGGCGCTGGCGATGAGTCCCGAGATCCTGCTGCTCGACGAGCCGCTGTCGGCGCTCGATGCGCTGACGCGTTCGCGGCTGCAGGACGAGATCGAATCCATCTGGCGCCGGCAGCGCAAGACCGTGATCCTCGTGACCAACGACGTCGATGAGGCCCTGCTGCTCGCCGATCGCATCATTCCGCTGACGCCCGGTCCGCGCGCCACGCTCGGGCGGGAATTCAAGGTGAACTTCCCGCGGCCGCGCGAGCGCGCGGCGATCAATCACAGCGAGGAATACCAGCACCTGCGCGCGCAGATCACGCAGTACCTGCTCGAACTCGGCGCGACCCAGGCGTCGCAGACGCAGGAAGGCGCCGGGTTGCCTGAAGTCGTTCCCATCACCGCGTCGAAGGCGCAGCGCACCGCGACGGTGACGAAGCCGGCCGAGAATCCCGACAAGTTCGTCGAGTTCTACGAAGTCAGCAAGGTGTATCCGACACCGAAAGGCCCGCTGACCGTCGTCGATCGTTTCAGTCTGGACATCCGCAAGGGCGAGTTCATTTCGCTTATCGGCCACTCCGGCTGCGGCAAGTCGACCGTGCTGTCGATGATCGCGGGGCTCAACGAGATTTCCGGCGGCGGCATCGTGCTCGACGGACGCGAAGTCGTCGGCGCCGGGCCCGATCGCGGCGTCGTGTTCCAGGCGCCGAGCCTGCTGCCATGGCTCACGGCGCGCGAGAACGTCGCCCTCGGCGTCGAACAGGTCTACCCGCACATCGGCAGCGGCGAACGCAGCGACATCGTCGACTACTACCTGACGCGTGTCGGCCTCGCGGATGCGCTCGACAAGAAAGCCGGCGAACTTTCCAACGGCATGAAGCAGCGCGTCGGCCTGGCGCGCGCCTTCGCGCTCGCCCCCAAGCTGCTGCTGCTCGACGAACCCTTCAGTATGCTCGACGCGCTGACGCGCTGGGACCTGCAGGAAGTGCTGATGGATGTCTGGCGCCGCAATCGGGTCACCGCCATCTGCGTTACGCACGATGTCGACGAAGCCATCCTGCTCGCCGACCGCGTCGTGATGATGACCAATGGCCCGAACGCGCGTGTCGGGCGCATCATGCGGGTCGACCTGCCGCGCCCGCGCACGCGCAAGGCGCTGCTGGAGCATCCGAAGTACTACGAGTACCGCGAAGAACTGCTGCAGTTCCTCGCGGACTGCGATCGCGAACACAAGGCGGCTTGAACTTCTTCCTGTAGGTCAGGCTTTAGCCTGACTCCCAAGAAAGCCGGCTAAAGCCGGCCCCACAGGAAGAGGGCGAAGTTCGATTTTTCCGGCTTTGGAGGAGACATATGAGAAGAATCGGTTGGATGACAACGGCGTTGGCAATGAGTGCCACCACTCAGGCAGCGGACTTCGGTCCCATCGGCGGGGCGATCGGCGAGACCAAGCCGATCATCGACGCACGGCTGCGCTATGAGGGCGTCGATCAGGACCCGATGGCCGAAGACGCCGAGGCAGTGACGCTGCGGGCGCGGCTCGGATTCGAAACCGGCAAGGCGTGGGAAACCGCGCTGCTCGTCGAAGGCGAGTTCGTCTGGCCGTGGATCAGCGACTACAACAGCACCATCAACGGCAAGACGCAGTATCCGGTCGTGGCCGATCCCGAGAGCTACGAGGTCAATCGCCTGCAGCTGGTGAACACCAGCCTGCCGCAGACGACGATCACGCTCGGACGCCAGCGCATCACGCTCGACGATCAGCGCTTCGTCGGCAACGTCGGCTGGCGCCAGAACGAACAGACGTTCGATGCGCTGCGCGTGGTCAACAAGTCGATCGCCAATCTTACCTTCGACGTCACGTATCTCGACCAGGTCAATCGCGTCTTCAGCAAGGACTCGCCGCAGGGCCGCTACGAAGGCGACAGCTTTCTCGGCAACGTCTCTTACCAATTCCCGGTCGGCAAGCTGACGGCGTTCGGCTACTGGCTGGAATTCGATCCGATCCCGAACGTGGCCGCGGCCGTGCGCGATTCATCGCAGACCTACGGCTTGCGGTTCGCCGGCGAACGTCCGCTGAGCAAACTGAAGCTCGCCTATGCGGCGTCTTACGCCACGCAGGAGCAGTACAGCGACAACCCGCTGAACTTCGACAACGACTACACCCTGCTCGAGCTCACCGGCACCTACCGGCAGTACTCCGTCGGCCTGGGCTGGGAAGTCATGGCGGGCAACGGCGTGAAAGGGTTCACCACGCCGCTCGCCACGCTGCACAAGTTCCAGGGCTGGGCCGACAAGTTCCTGACGACCCCCGTCGATGGCATCGACGACAAGTACCTCAACGCCGGTTTCACGCTGAAGGGCGTCGGTCCGCTCGACACGCTCGGACTGCAGGCCAGCTGGCACGAGTACCAGGCCGAACGCACGTCGCAGGACTACGGCAGCGAGATCGACGTGCAGCTGCAGGCGAAATGGAAGCGCTTCACTGGCGCGCTCAAGTACGCGGACTATTCCGCGGACGGACTGTTCACCGACACCAGCAAGTTCTGGGTGCAGGTGGAATACATCTGGTAGGAATCGGAGTAACCGCAAAGAACGCATAGAACGCAAAAAATCGGAAAAGAAGATCGCCGCAAAAAGCGCAAAAGGCGCAAAAAATCAGACGTTCTGACTTTGCGCCTTTTGCGCTTTTTTGCGGCCATTCTTTTCTTCTATGCGTTCTTTGCGTTCTATGTCCCGCGGGATTCCCTTCGGTCACGGTTACTCCTCCTTCCTGACCTTCTGCGGCTTCAGCCTGCACCCATACACCGCAGGTTCGCTCTTGCAGATGTCTGGCAGGCCGTGGTCCTGCCAGAACGGCAGCAGGCCTGCGGCGCTGACGATGGTTTCGAAACCGTCGTGTCTGCGCAGGAACGCCGTCTTCGGCAGCCAGAGGATGCGCAGCGGTACCGCTTCGTTCTGTTTGTCGAGCCGCAGCATGCGGTTGAAGACGAAATCGGACTGACGCAGGGCGGCGCCGCACACCAGTTCCGTGACGGGATCGATCAGCCCGTCGTTGGCGGCGCGCGTGATGGCCTGCAATGCGCGCGGTGTTTCGCGGCGATTGGCGACGGCGCGCAGCAGCGGTTCGACCCAGGCTGACGAATTCCGCGAGTTCTCCGCGGTGCGCAGGATCTGTTGCGCATCGGCGATCTGGCCCGACAGCACGGCGTCGAGTGCGTGAACCACTGCGACATCGAGAGCGGTGCTGCGGACGCCGTCTGCTTCGACGGTTCCTGTCGCAAGCTGTGCATAGGCGAGACATTCATTCGCGCCGACGCTGTGCGGTTGCAGGATGACGGCACGCTGCGCGATCGGCAGCGCCGCAGTGGCGTGACCGACATCCATCAGCAGACAAGCAAGGCCCTCGACGGCTGCGGGCGCGTTAGGGTCCGACTGCAGCGCCGTCTGAAAATGATCCTGCGCCGTGGCCCATTCACCGCGCCGCAGGCTCACCAGTCCCAGCGCGCTTTGCGCATTCGTCAGCGAGGGATCGAGCGCGAGTGCGCGTTCCGCAGTGGCTTCGGCCAGATTCGTCAGCGAGCCTTCATCCTCGCCGCCCAATCCCAGATACGCGACCGACAGCAGCGAGAGCGCACGCGCGAAGCGCGGTTGATTGCGCGTCAATGCTTCCAGCCGGTCAACGCTTGCAGAACTCGTCGCGCTTGCCGGCTGCGTAAAGCCGCGCCCGTCGGCGCCGAGCAGTTCGTTGGCGCTGGCGAGGTAGGCACGGTAGGCATCGGCGTCCGTCGTTCCCAGCAGCGCGACCCAGTCGCCCTGCGCGTGGGCGGCACCGAGGAATTCGGGCAGGGCGGCGGCGAGCGATCGCAGGATCTCGAATTCGTCGCGGCCCAGTTCGATATTTCGTTCGCGTTCGACGACGCCGTCGGGAGTCGCGAGCTCGAGCGTGGCCGATGTCGCCGGCGCGGAATGCATTTCGACGCGCAGGGTGTAACTCGGCCGCGCCTCCGGACCGATGGGCGCCACCTGCATGCGTCCGCGAATCAAGAGATGTCGCAGCTCGCGTTCGAGCCAGGCGAAGTCGGCGGCGGGCCGGGCGGGATCGGACGACGGCGCCGCGATGGCGACCACCTGCAACGGCCGCGACGCATGGAACTTGTCGCGTACCTGCGGCGCCGTCGGTGGCGGCACTTGCGGGGCCGGCTCTTCCGGCTTGCATCCGCGCAGCGTCAGCCACACCGCAAATGCGGCGAGCAGCAGCAGTCCCGCGATGCGCCATCGATTCATGGCGCGAAGAGTGCCAAAGAAGTTGACGCTTGTCTGTGCGCGGTTGAGAGTCGCGGCAACTCCACTCACAGCGCATCGTCATGACCGACCGACCCAACCTGTACCTGCTGCGTGCCGCAGATATTGCCGCCCGCTCGCAAACGTTTTCGCATCCGTGGAATCCGCGCTCGGAAATGACCGGCTACCAGATGGCGAAATCGACCGGGCTGAAACGCACGGGCGTGAATCTCGCGCGCATCCCGCCCGGCAAGGAATCGTTCGTGTATCACGCGCACTGGCAGGAAGAGGAGTGGATCTACATCCTGGCCGGTCGCGCCATCGCCCGCATCGACGGCAGCGACTATGAAGTGGGGCCCGGCGATTTCATGGCGTTTCCGTCGCCCGGCGTCGCCCATCATCTGAGCAATCCGTTCGACACCGAACTCGTCTATCTGATGGGTGGCGAGAATCGCGAGGCGGATCTCATCGACTTTCCTGATCTCGGCAAGCGCATGTTCCGTCATCCGAAAGGGATCGACGTCGTCGATCTCTCCGCGGTGCAGCCGTTCGGGCCGCTGGATCAGGAATGAGTCCCTTCAGACGCCGGTCAGTGTCGTACTGAGTTCGCGCAGTCGCGCGCGGGCCTGCACGTCGTAGGCCTGCGCGTTGGCGCGCATTTCGGCCTTGCCGTTGAAGAACAGTCCGGACTTGCCATCCAGATCCGACGAAGTCGCGACATAGACGACGGCGTCGGCGCCCTGTTCGACCGTGCTGCGCGGCGTGACCCCGGCGTCGCGGACCATGGCGGTATCCATGTAAGTCGCGGGATGCAGCGAGTTGGCGGTGACGCGGGTGCCCTTGAGTTCCTCTGCGAGATCCTGCGTGAACAGGATCTGCGCCAGCTTGCTCTGGGAATAGGCGCGACCGCCGTCGTAATCGCGCTCCAGCATCACGTCGTCGAATTCGATGGGTCGCTGCGCCAGCGAGGCGATGTTGACGATGCGCGCCGGTGCGCTCGCGATCAGCGTGGGGAGCAGCAGGCGCGTCAGCAGGAAGCCCGACAGATAGTTCACGGCGAAGCGTCGTTCGAAGCCGTCGGCACTGACTTCACGGTCTTTGCCGCCGTCGGCATCCGCCGAACCGATGCCGGCGTTGTTGATCAGCAGATGCAGTTGCCGGTGGTCCTTGAGGATGGCCGCCGCGAATTCGCGGACCGCGGCGAGCGATGCGAAGTCGGCCGCGTAGAACATCGCACCGCCCTTGTTCAGCGCATCGATCTCCTTCACGACCGCGGCGCCGCGTTCGCGGTTGCGACCGTGCACGATGACGTGCGCACCGGCGCCCGCCAGCTTGAGCGCAACGGCCCTGCCGAGTCCGTCGGTGGAACCGGTGACCAGCACCGTCTTGCCCGCGAGCGAAGGCAATGCCGTCGCGTTCGTTTCGGCGGCGAGGAGGCGCTGTGCGCTCAGCCCGCCGAGCATGGCGGCGCCGCTGAGCAATACGGATCGGCGAGTCAGTCGAGTCTTCATGGCTGCACCTCGGTGAATGAGGTGTGCAGCGTACCGGCGTTGGAAGGTTTGTTGTTCCCGGCTTGAGAATTCTTTCGGTGGGCTGAGTGAAAGCTTTCGTCGCTACTTTATCTGCAAGTGCATCGCTGCGTTGAGGCCCGTGCCTTGGGTCCTTCGCGCCTTTCGGGGACGCCGTAAATCCGTCCCTGGAGGCTCTGACGAAAACATCCATGTTTTCGACAGCCCCGAAAGGCGCGAAGGACCCAAGACACGGGAGTGGCTTCGATCGACAGCCCCCTCCCTGGCCCTCCCCCGCAAGCGGGGGAGGGAATTCGGCCCCCTCCCC
>NZ_DAINNK010000095.1:0-16346 GCF_036735925.1 Povalibacter sp. | reverse complement strand
CGGTCATCCAGCAGCAGGTCACAAACGGTGTCGCCGTACGCATGGCCGTGCTGGCCACCATTGCCCGCAACGTCCAGGCGCGGCGGCAACTGAAGTGAGAACGAGGCAGCCTCTTCCTGTGGGGCCGGCTTCAGCCGGCCTCAGATGTCAGGCTAAAGCCTGACCCACAACAGATGAACAATCCAAGCAAACCCCACCGCGGCACCATCTTCCTCGAAGACGCCGAAGTCGTCGCGCAGACGGCGTTCGACGCGAACCAGTTCGTCCTGAAACTGAAGGCGCCGAAGTGCGCCGCGACGGCGCAGCCGGGATCGTTCGTGCACCTGACCTGCGATGAATCGCTGCCGATGCGGCGACCGTTGTCGATCATGCGGGTCGATGCGCAGCGCGGCACGGTGGAGGTGCTGTACAAGATCGTCGGCCACGGCCTGCATCTGCTGTCGGCGAAGAAGGCCGGCGATCGCATCAGCACGCTCGGCCCGATCGGCAACAGCTTCGTGCCGCATCCCGGGCGACCGCGCACGCTGCTGGTCGGCGGCGGCGTGGGCATTCCGCCCATGGTCTTTCTCGCCGAGGCGCTGCGCGAACGCAGTGATGCGGACTGGAAGCCGCTGGTGCTGATGGGATCGGAAGTGCCCTTCCCCTTCCGCTCGCGCCCGTCGACGATTCTTGTACCCGGGATGCCCGAAGGCGCCATCGCCTGCATGCCGCTGCTCGATGAATGGGGCGTGCCGAGCCGGCTCGCCAGCCTCGCGGGTTATCCGGGCTGCTTCGATGGCTACGTCACCGATCTCGCAGCTGCATGGCTGGGGTCGCTGGATCGCGCTGCACTCGCGCAAGTCGAGATATTCGCGTGCGGCCCGACCGTCATGCTCACGGCCGCTGCCGCGGTCGCGAAACGCTTCGACATCCCATGCCAGGTTTCGCTCGAAGAATTCATGGCCTGCGCCGTCGGCGGCTGCGCCGGCTGCGCGGTGAAGGTCGCGACGCCGAATGGACCGGCGATGAAGCGGGTGTGCGTGGATGGGCCGGTCTTCGACGCCGCTGCGGTGTTCAACGCCTGAGACAGACCGAGAGCCGCAAAGACCGCATAAAAGAAATCGAGTTCTTTTATCCGGTCTTTGCGGCCTCAGCCTCTCTCATCCGAAGTTGATCTTCGCTTCCAGATTCGTGCGCGAATCCGCGTAGTTCAGCGCATCTTCCATCGTGATGCGGCCCGCCTTGTACAGTTCGTACAGCGCCGTATCGAAGTGCTGCATGCCTTTCTCGCTGCTGGTGCGCAGCGCTTCCTTGGCGCCGATGACGTCGCCCTTCTTGATCAGCTCCTGCACGTGCGGCGTGTTGATCAGCAGTTCGACCGCGGCGACGCGGCGCTTGTTCTTACCCGGAATCAGTCGCTGCGCAATGATCGCGCGCAGGTACTGCGACAGGTCGAGGAAGATCTGGGTGTGCTGGTCGAGCGGGAACATGTTGATGCAGCGATCCAGCGTTTCGGCCGCGTTGTTCGCATGCAAGGTCGCCAGCACCAGGTGACCCGTGCCGGCCAGCATGATGGCCGACTCCATCGTTTCGCGGTCGCGGATTTCGCCGATCAGCAGCATGTCGGGCGCTGCGCGCATCGCGCTTTTCAGGGCGCGAGCGTACGACTTTGTGTCGAGACCGACTTCGCGCTGATTGACGATGGACTTCTTGTTGGAGTGCAGGAACTCGATCGGATCTTCGATCGTGATGATGTGATCCGATGAATTCTCGTTGCGGTAGTTGATCATCGACGCAAGCGTCGTCGACTTGCCCGAGCCGGTCGCACCGACCATCAGCAGCAGGCCGCGCTTCATCATCACCAGATCCTTGAGGATCTCCGGCAGCCCGAGATCGTCGAGCCGCGGCATGTCGGCTGTGATGTAGCGCAGCACCATCGCAGGATTGCCGCGCTGGTGAAACACGTTGATGCGGAAGCGGCCAAGTCCCGGCTCGGAAATCGCGAAGTCGATTTCGAGTTCTTCGTTGAACGCCTCGATCTGTTCCTGCGTCATCAGGCCATAGGCAGCCTGGCGCACGACTTCCGGCGTCAGCATCTGCTTGTTGACCGGAAAGATCTGGCCCTCGATCTTGATCTTGATCGGCGCATACGACGTGAAGAACAGGTCGGACGCGCGCTTGTCCACCATCAACTTGAACAGTGGCTTGGTATTGAGAACGACCGGCCGCTCTTCGCTGCCCGTGCTCCCGGCATCCATCACTTCGCTGTCTACTGCCATAGCCTTCTCGGACTGAAGAGTTTCACACGGAGGTCACGGAGACCACGGAGACAAGAAGAATTTCCACGGGGGACACGGGGAGCACGGGGAGCACGGGGACAAGAAAAGATTTTTCTGTTCCGAGCCCCGTGTTCCCCGTGTCCCCCGTGGAAATTATTTCTTTTTCTCTCTTCTCTGCTCCGTGGTCTCCGTGACCTCCGTGTGAAACTCCGAACCTCTTACCTGCCGAACGTATGATCGGTCTCGTCTTCCATGATGCGCAGGCTGTTGCCCGCTTCATCGGAAATCTTCATCTCGCGCTTGCTTTCCAGCTTGATGCGCAGCCGGACTTCGTTCTTCGAGTCGGCGTTACGCAGCGCATCTTCATAGGAAATCATGCCGGCCTCGTACAGCTCGAACAGCGACTGGTCGAAGGTCTTCATGCCCAGCCGGTTCGACTTGGACATGACTTCCTTGATGGCCGCGACTTCGCCCTTGAAGATCAGGTCGGCGATCAGCGGCGAATTGAGCATGATTTCCATCGCGGCGATGCGGCCGGAGCCGGATTCGCGCGGGATCAGGCGCTGCGAGATCAGCGCGCGGGTATTCAATGACAGATCCATCAGCAACTGTTCGCGACGTTCTTCCGGGAAGAAGTTGATGATGCGGTCCAGCGCCTGGTTGGCGCTGTTGGCGTGCAGGGTGGCGAGCACGAGGTGGCCGGTTTCGGCGAACTGGATGCCGTACTCCATGGTGTCGCGGTCGCGGATTTCGCCGATCAGGATGACGTCGGGCGCCTGACGCAGCGTGTTCTTGAGCGCCATGTGCCAGGACTCGGTGTCGACGCCGACTTCGCGATGCGTGATCACGCAGCCCTTGTGGTCGTGGACGTATTCGACCGGATCTTCGATCGTGATGATGTGGCCGCGGGTCTTCTCATTGCGGTAGTTGAGCATCGCGGCGAGCGATGTCGATTTACCGGAACCGGTGCCGCCGACGAGGATGACCAGGCCGCGCTTGGTCATGACGATGTCCTTGAGGACCGGCGGCAGCTGCATTTCTTCGAGCGTCGGGATCTTGGCGTTGATGGTTCGCACCACGCAGCCGATCAGGCCCTGCTGCACGAAGGCGCTGACGCGGAAACGGCCGATGCCGGCGGGCGCGATCGCGAAATTACACTCCTTGCTGGCGTCGAATTCGCGGGTCTGCTTGTCGTTCATGATCGAACGCACCAGCACCGCACTCTGCTCGGGCGTCAGGATGCGTTCCGACTGCGGCCGGATCTCGCCGTCGACCTTGATGGCCGGCGGAAATCCCGAGGTGATGAACAGGTCGGAGCCCTTGCGCTCGACGAGGCGCTTGAGCAGGTCCTGCATCAGTTTGATGGCTTGTTCGCGTTCCATTCTCAGCTCCGCTGGCGACGGGCGACGGCCAACAGGCCACAGCCAGCGTCGGAAAAGTCAGACTGCTCCTGTCGTAGCCCGCAGCCTGTAGCCTGTAGCCTCATCTCAGAACGCATCCTTGTTCTGCGCCCTGAACCGCGCCTCTTCCTTGGAGATCAGGCCTTTCTGCAGCAACTCGGTCAGGCACTGGTCGAGCGTCTGCATCCCTGAGGACTGGCCGGTCTGGATCGCCGAGTACATCTGCGCGATCTTGCCTTCGCGGATCAGGTTACGAATCGCAGGCGTGCCGATCATGATCTCGTGCGCGGCGACGCGACCGCCGCCGATGCGCTTGAGCAGCGTCTGGGAAATGACGGCGCGCAGCGATTCGGACAGCATGGTCCGCACCATTTCTTTCTCCGCGGCCGGAAACACGTCGACGATACGGTCGATGGTCTTGGCGGCCGAGGTCGTGTGCAGGGTGCCGAACACCAGGTGGCCGGTTTCGGCGGCGGTCAGTGCGAGGCGCACGGTTTCCAGGTCGCGCATTTCGCCGACCAGCACGATGTCGGGGTCTTCGCGCAGCGCCGAGCGCAGCGCTTCGGAGAAGCCGAGCGTGTCGCGGTGCACTTCGCGCTGGTTGACCAGCGAGCGCTTGCTCTCGTGCACGAACTCGATCGGGTCTTCGATCGTGATGATGTGATCGGGCTTGTTGTCGTTGATGTAGTTGATCATCGCCGCGAGCGTGGTCGACTTGCCGGAACCGGTCGGACCGGTCACCAGCACGAGGCCGCGGGGATGCATGGAAATGTCCTTGAAGATCTTCGGCGCGTTCAGGTCGTCGAGCGACATGATCAGCGACGGAATCGTGCGGAACACGGCGCCGGCGCCGCGGTTCTGGTTGAACGCATTGACGCGGAAGCGCGCGAGCTTGGGAATCTCGAAGGAAAAGTCCGTCTCGTAGAATTCCTCGTAAGCCTTGCGCTGCTTGTCGTTCATGATGTCGTACACCATGCTGTGCACTTCCTTGTGGGTCAGTGACGGCATGTTGATACGCTTCATGTCGCCGTCGACGCGGATCATCGGCGGCACGCCCGCGGACAGGTGCAGGTCCGAGGCATTGTTCTTGACGGCGAACGCGAGCAACTGCGCGATATCGACGGGCATGAAGAAGTCCTTAAAGTCGTGCGTGCACGCGTGAGCTTCGCAAACCGGTGCATGCGTTGCGCCCGCGGCCGAAGCCCGCACGGCGACACGCTGTTTCGAGTATAGCGGAGCGATTACGCGCCAAATATGTTAACTAGTCCGCAGTTTTAGGCCGGAAAGGCCCTGGCCTGCGGACATCCGATCCGACTTCTCGATTCCCCGGTGCGCAATGCGAGATGTGCAACGCGAGAAACGGTGGGGCGAACTGGATGAAGTTGAATGCCGGAACATGATCTGACAGAACGCTTCGCGATGACCCGGACGCGCATCGCATCTGCGACGACTCGTGCAGGCCGCCCGGCCGGATCTGTCAGCCTGGTCGCAATCAGCAAGGGACAGCCGGCCGCCGCCATCCGCGCGCTGGCGGAACTGGGGCAACGCGATTTCGGCGAAAACTATCTGCAGGAAGCCATGCCCAAGCTCGAGGCACTCAGGGATCTGCCGATCACCTGGCACTTCACCGGACAGATCCAGAGCAACAAGACCCGCACGATCGCCGAGTCCTTCGCCTGGGTTCACACGCTGGATCGCGAGCGCATCGCGCTGCGCCTGAACGAGCAGCGTCCGGAACACCTGCCTCCTATTAATGTGTGCCTGGAAGTCCGGCTGGAGGAGGAAGCGGGCAAGGGAGGCGCCGAACCGGCGCAGATCGCCGACCTGGCCGCGCGGGTGCGCGACCTGCCGCGCCTGAAGCTGCGGGGACTCATGGCATTGCCGCCGCCGCGCGAATCGTTCGCGGAACAGAAGCAGCTGTTCGATCGCGTGGCGAACCTGCTGCAGGAACTACAGGCGGCCGGCTTCGACGTGGACACCCTGTCGATGGGCATGTCCGGCGATCTCGAAGCCGCGATCGCGGCCGGCGCGACGTACGTACGCGTAGGCACGGCCCTGTTCGGAGAACGCCGACCCGCCTGAGGGATGCTTGACGGCGGGGGTCGATCCGGTTTGCACTCATCCACCCGTTTCAATCATCGACCGATTCCCATGCCTCATACCCTCTGTTTCATCGGCGGCGGCAACATGGCCCGCAGTCTCATCGGCGGATTGATCGCGCGCGGTCGCGACGCGAAGCTCATGACTGTCGCGGATCCGATGCCGGCGCAGCTCGAATCGCTGCAGCGACAGTTCGGCGTGCGCGGCACGACCAGCAACCTGGAAGCCGCGACCGGCGCCGATGTCATCGTGCTGGCGGTCAAGCCGCAGGAGATGCGCACTGTCACGACGGCACTCGCGGGCGCGCTGCCGAAGCAGCCGCTGCTCATTTCCGTCGCTGCCGGCATTCGCGCCAGCGACATCCGCCACTGGTCGAAGGGCGCACCGGTCGTGCGCTGCATGCCGAATCGCCCGGCGCTCGAAGGCTGCGGCATGACCGGCCTGTTTGCGACGCCTGAAGTGTCAGCCGAGCATCGGCGCATCGCCGCCGACCTGCTCAGCGCCGTAGGCAAGACGCTGTGGCTGGAGCAGGAAGCGCAGATGGACGTGGTCACCGCAGTCTCGGGCAGCGGCCCCGCATATTTCTTCCTGCTGATCGAAATGCTCGAACAGGCCGGCATCCAGCTGGGCCTGTCGCCGGAAACGAGCCGGCAGCTCGCGGTCGAAACCGCCTACGGCTCCGGACGCATGGCGCGCGAATCGAGCGATTCGCCCGCCACGTTGCGCCAGCAGGTGACCTCCAAGGGCGGCACGACGCAGGCGGCGCTCGACGTCCTGGAGTCGAAAGAAGTCCGTGCTATCTTTTCGGCCGCTGTCGCCGCCGCCGCGCGACGCTCCGCGGAACTGGCCGACGAGTTCGGCGGATAAGAAGCAACTCTCAGGCTCCCGCGATTCCAATGGATGCATTGATCTTCATCGTCCGCGCCCTGCTGCAGATCGTCATCGTGGTCTTTCTGCTGCGCGTGCTGCTGCCGCTGGCGCGCGCCGATTCGCGCAACCAGCTTTCCCAGGCCGTCATCCGGATGACCAATCCGCTGGTGCTGCCCCTGCGCAGGATCGTGCCGCCGATCGGCAAGGTCGATACCGCGTCGATCGTCGCGCTGCTGCTGGTCCAGCTCGCGGCCACCGGCATCCTCTGGCTGCTGATGGCGTACCCGGGACTGTTGGGAACGGGCTGGTTCCTGCGCATCGCGCTCTTCAGCCTGCTCGACACGATTCTGCTCTTCTATACGTACGCCCTGTTCCTTTACATCCTGCTGAGCTGGGTCGCGCCGGGCACGTACAGCCCCGCGGCCTCGTTGCTGCAGAGCCTGTGCGAACCGCTGCTGCGTCCCGTGCGCCGGATCATCCCGGCCATCGCCGGCATCGATTTTTCCGCACTGTTCGTCATCATCGGCCTGCAGGCGCTGTACATCCTCATCAGCTGATCGCCATGCCCGCCGTCCACTGGCAGGGTACGGCGCTGCTCCTGCAACTGCAGGTCCAGCCCGGTGCTTCACGCGACGAGATCGTCGGCCTCCACGGCGAACGACTGCGCATCCGCATCACCGCACCGCCGGTCGATGGCAAGGCCAACCGGCATCTCGTCGAATGGCTGGCGACCGTGTTCGATGTACCGCGCTCGCAGGTGACGCTGCTGCGGGGCGAAGCGGGCCGCGCCAAGACGGTTCGCATCGACACACCGCGCAAGGTGCCGCCGGAAATCAGCGCGCTCGCCGCCGCGCGCTGACTGCGGAATCTACCTGCCGCTCTCACCCTGCCGCGACGCGCACGCATTGGTCTATAGTCCGGCGAACGCAGCGCTGCACCGCTGCCACAAGAAGAGGCCATGCCGATGCGAGCGATCATCAGGGCTGGAACGGGCATCGCGCTGCTGCTGGGCGCACTCGCGACACTGACGGGCTGCAATGACGCACCGCAGGCGAAGGCTCCGCCGGCACAGGAACTGAGCGAAACCTTCAAGGACTTCGGCAATTACGAAGTTCACTTCAACGCACTTCGAACCGACACCCTCTCCCCCGACATCGCACGCACCTACGGCATCCAGCGCAGCAAGAACCGCGTGATGCTCAACGTGACGCTGCTGCACAAGGACGCCGACAAAGCGCCCCGCAAGCCCATGAACGCCGCCGTCCAGGTCGATGCCTACAACTTGAACGGCCAGCTGAAGAACATGGACATGCGTCGCGTCGCCGAAGGCGAAGCCATCTACTACATCGGCGAAACCTCCATCAGCGGCTCGGAAATCCTCGTCTTCGACATCAAGGTCACGCCCGAGGGCGAAAACGGTGCGCTGGAAGTCAAGCTGAAGCGCGAGTTCGACGCGAGTTGATTCCGGAAGAAGAATTTCACACGGAGATCACGGAGAACACAGAGTTCAAGACAAGTGGTTCTTCTGTGGGGCCGGCTTCAGCCGGCCTTTGCACTTGAAGAGGCCGGCTGAAGCCGGCCCCACAGGAAGAGGATCGCCCTTCAGGTCTCTGTGATCTCCGTGATCTCCGTGTGCAACCTCTTCTCTTCTTGCAGCCACGAAACGATTTGCACCGCGAGAGAACCGTCGCACGACAACGACGAGCCGCTGACCGCGTAAAAACCCTGAAAAAATAGCTAAAAAAGATCGCGCGCTGCTTATTTCCCGTGAAATCTTGTGCTATTTTCCCGCGCGTCTTGCAAACCGGCGCGACCTGTCACACACAAAGCGGGCGCGAATCGTCACATCCACAGGAGATTAGAAATGGCGAAAAAGAATGCAGCCCCGACCAAGTCGGAGATCCTCGCTCAGATTTCGAAGGACACCGGCCTGGCCAAGAAGCAGGTCAGCGATGTATTCGAATCGCTGGGCGGCGTCGTGAAGAAGAGCCTGAAGGGCTCGGGACTGTTCACGCTGCCTGGCCTGCTGAAGATGAAGGTCGTGAAGAAGCCTGCGACGAAGGCACGTGAAGGCGTGAATCCGTTCACGGGCGAGAAGATGCAGTTCAAGGCCAAGCCGGCCAGCAAGAAGGTTCGCATTGCGGCTCTGAAGAGCCTCAAGGAAATGGTGAACTGATCCATCGGTTCTCCCTGTGGGGCCGGCTTCAGCCGGCCTCTTCTGGAAGTCAGGCTGAAACCTGACCTACAGATCTACCCCACGATCGTCTTGAGTTTCAACCGGATCCGATCGCGATCCGAGATGTGCAGCAGCCCCGCCACGCGCTGCACCAGATGTTCCTCGTGCTTGTCGATGCGCCCATCAGCGTGACTCACTTCCCACAGCATTTCGATGATGGCGAGCTTGTCGTCGTGCGGCAGCTCGGTGTTGAGCCGATGCGTGAATTCGTGCAGGGAAACCGCCCGGTCCGCCCGGTGCATGGCGCGGTTGATCAATTCATTCACCGTTTCGGCGCTCGCACCGAAGCGTCGCGCCAGCACATGGCGGATCGCCTCGAGTTCGGCTTCCGATTCGGAGAAATCCGCACGCGCCAGCTCCACGAGCAGCGATGCAATCGCGAGATCCAGCGGTTCGCGGATCTGCAGCAGGCCGGCGGGAGCCGGTTCGCTGCCGAAGATTTTCCTGAGTTGAGCCAGCACCGATTCCTCCGCGACGATTTTCAGGACGTCCGACGTACCCAGTCGAGCACGACCTGCCGCAGATCGTTCATGCGGCCGTGAAAGAAATGCTGCACGCCCTGCAGCATGACCAGTTCGGGCGGCACCGGCAGCGTCGCCACCCAGCGTTGGATATCCGCCACGTCGACGAGTTCGTCGTCATCGCCCTGTACGATCAGCCAGGGACAGGTCGGCAGGTTTGCAGCATCCACCGCGACGCGCCGGATGGCGGGCGCGACTGTAATCAGTCTGCGGACGTCACGACGCACTGCGGCGCGAATCGCGACGGCACCGCCGAACGAAAACCCACCGAGCCACAATCCGGCGCCCGGCCAGCGTTCACGCGCCCAGTCGAGCACGGCGATCGCATCGTCCGTCTCGCCATCGCCTTCCGCATAGGCGCCAGCACTTGCGCCAACACCCCGATAGTTGAAGCGCACCGCCGGCACGCCAAGATCGTTACACGCCTTGGCGAGCATGTGCACGACCTTGTTGGTCATGGTGCCGCCGTACAGCGGGTGCGGATGACAGATCACGGCGATCTGCGTCGCAGCGCTGTCGGGCGGCGTGTCGACGATGGCTTCCAGCACGCCCGCCGGACCGGCAATGGTGACGGCCTGCGTCACCGGTCGAGGCGCGTTGAGGCTCATCGAGACTTCACTTGCGCGGGCTCGATCGCGAGCAGTTCGACGTCGAACAGCAACGTGGCTCCCGGCGGAATCACGCGGCCGGCGCCCCGATCGCCATAACCCAGCTCCGCCGGCACGATCAGCAGGCGACGACCGCCGACGCTCATGCCGGCGACACCTTCATCCCACCCCTTGATGACGCTGCCCGCACCGACAGCGAACCGGAACGGCGTGCCGCGATCACGCGAGCTGTCGAACTTCGCGCCCTTCTGCTCGGCGGCGGCCGGATCGTAGAGCCAGCCGGTGTAGTGCACGACCGCGACCTGGTATTGCGCGATCGGTTCGCCGGTACCGACGACGACATCGGTTTTGACCAGTTCGGTGATCGCAGGTGTAGCCGAAGCGCTGGGCGCCGGCGGAGCTTTGGGCGAGCAGGCCGCGAGCAGCGCAACGGCGAGCAGCAACGGAATCGATCGGAGCATCGGAGCCTCGTTGGTGGACTGCGGTTACTTCATCGACAACAACAGGCGATTGAGCCGATGCACGAAGGCTGCCGGCTCGGGCAACTGGCCGCCATCGGCCAGCGTCGCCTGATCGAGCACGAGCAGCGACAGATCGTTGAACTCGGCCTCGTCCTGCGTCGACTCGATGCGCGCCAGCAACGGGTGCGTCGCGTTCACTTCCAGCGCCGGTTTGGTCGCCGGCGCCTTCTGGCCAGCCGCTTCCAGGATACGACGCATCTGCGCGCCGAGATCGTGCTCGCCCAGCACCAGGCAGGCGGGCGACTCGGTGAGGCGATGCGTGACGCGCACGTCGCTGACCCTGTCTCCCAGCGACTTCTTGAGGCGCTCGATCAGATCGGCATGTTCCTTCGCCAGCGACTCCTGCGACTTCTTTTCCTCGTCCGACTGCAGCGCGCTCAGATCCATCTCGCCGCGCGCGGCATTGACGAACTTCTTGCCGTCGAACTCATGCAGGTGATCCACCAGCCACTCGTCGACGCGATCCGACAGCAACAGCGCCTCGATTCCTTTCTTGCGCAGCACTTCCAGGTGCGGACTCGACTTCGCGGCGCCGAACGAATCGGCGATCACGTAGTAGATCGATGTCTGTCCCGGCTTCATGCGGGCGATGTAGTCCTCGAGCGAGACGTCCTGGGTTTCGCTGTCGGTATGGGTGGACGAGAACCGCAGCAGCTTGGCGATGCGCTCGCGATTGGCGTGATCTTCGGCCGGGCCTTCCTTCATCACCGAGCCGAATTCCTTCCAGAACGCGGCGTATTTCTCGGGCTCGTCCTTGGCCAGTTTCGCCAGCAGATCCAGCGTACGACGCGCGAGGCCGGTGCGGATGGTGTCGATGGCCGGATCCTGCTGCAGCATCTCGCGGGAGATGTTCAGCGGCAGATCGGCGGAATCGACCACGCCTTTCACGAAACGCAGGTAGAGCGGCAGGAACTGTTCGGCGTCGTCCATGATGAACACGCGACGCACATAGAGCTTGACGCCGCGCGCGGCGTCGCGATGCATCAGATCGAACGGTGCACGCGCCGGGATGTACAGAAGGCTGGTGTATTCCTTCTTGCCCTCGACCTTGCCATGCGACCACGCCAGCGGATCGGTGTAGTCGTGCGTGACGTGGCGATAGAACTGCTTGTAGTCGTCGTCCTTCAGTTCGGTGCGCGGCCGGGTCCACAGGGCCTGCGCATGATTGACGGTTTCGTACTCGGCCTCCTTGTCCGACTTGCGCATGCGCACCGGGAAGGCGATGTGATCCGAATACTTGCGCACCAGCGAGCGGATGCGGAAGGCATCGGCAAATTCATGCTCGGCTTCCTTCAGGTGCAGCACGATCTTCGTGCCGCGTTCCGGCAGATCGACGTCCGAAACCGTGAAGTCGCCGTCGGCCCGCGATTCCCAGTGCACGCCCTCGCTCGCCGGATGGCCGGCGCGGCGCGAGAACACTTCGACCCGATCCGCAACGATGAACGACGAATAGAAACCGACGCCGAACTGGCCGATGAGCTGGGCATCCTGCTTCTGGTCGCCGCTCAGCTTCGACAGGAAATCCGCGGTGCCGGACTTGGCGATCGTGCCCAGGTGATCGACGGCTTCCTGGCGCGTCATGCCGATACCGTTGTCGGTGATGGTGACGGTGTGTGCCTGATCGTCGGTATCGATGGTGATGGCGTAGTTCGTGTCGCCGCCCGTCAGATCGGGCTTCGCCAGTGCCTCGAAGCGCAGCTTGTCGAGCGCGTCGGAGGCGTTGGAAATCAGTTCCCGCAGGAAGATCTCCTTGTGGCTGTAGAGGGAATGGATCATCAGCCGCAACAGCTGTTTCACTTCCGCCTGGAATCCCATCGTCTGGGTGGCGCGGGTATCGGTCATCGTCTGGCTCCGTCGAGATCGCGAGGGCGCGAATGATAGGGGACTGCCGGCAAATGGGGCAGCCCGCAGCGGATTTCAAGCGCCTCTTTGATCTTCCTGTGGGGCCGGCTTCAGCCGGCCTCCGGCTGTAGGTCAGACTTCAGTCTGACTCTGAAAAGGCCGGCTAAAGCCGGCCCCACAGCAAAGAGGATCCACAAGAACCAAGAGGACGGAGTGCCCCCGCGCCCGCTTTGCGGTTACTCTCGCGCCCATGTCTGCCGCCACCACCCCCACCCTGCCTCGCGACGCCCTCGTCGAGGAATGTGCAGCCGCACTCGTCGAAGCCTTCGCCAACTACAACGCGGAGTTCCGCGCCATCACGCGCCGCGCACCGCAGCGTTTCGAGGCGCGCGACTGGAAGGGCAGCCAGCGCGATGCAGTCGAACGCATCGAACTCTATGAAAAGTGCATCAGCCGCGCCGTGGCGCAGATGCGCTCCCGGCTCGCCGACGACGTTGCCGAACGGGCGCTGTGGAGCAGCGTCAAACGGCGCTTCACCGAACTGATCGAGGCCTTCCCCGATCGCGAATTCGACAAGACGTTCTTCAACTCGGTGACGCGTCAGACCTTCCGCACCGTGGGCGTCGATGCCGCCGTCGAGTTCGTAGCGCTCGATCTCGATCCGATCGGCGAGATCCGTCACCTGATCGAAACCAACGTCTACGTGAACCGCGGCTCGCTGGAACTGCTGTTCGAGGAAGTGCTGGCGGACTTCCGCTTCCGTACGCCCTATCTCGATTTCGATCGCAGCGTCCGCACCATCACCAACGAAGTGCGCGCCCAGTGCGAAGCCGACGCCGTCGCCTCCCGCCCGCCGCTGGAAGTCGAAAAGATCGAGTTCATCCGCGTGCCGTTCTACCAGATGACGCGTGCGTACATCGTCGGCCGGATTTCAGGCAGGGACTGGATGCGCCCGTTCGTCCTGAGCTTCAAGAATTCCGAGAGCGGCGTACTGATCGACGCCGTGATGATGGACGAGAGCCCGGTCAGCATCCTGTTCAGCTTCACGCGCTCGTACTTCCACGCCGACCTGCCGCACGTCGGCCAGGCGGTGGTGTTCCTGAAGACCATCCTGCCGCGCAAGCCGATCAGCGAGCTTTACACCGTGCTGGGCCGCGCCAAGCAGGGCAAGACCGAACGCTATCGCGAACTCTTCCGGCACCTGCAGCAGAGCACCGACCAGTTCGTCCACGCCCCGGGCGACAAGGGCCTGGTGATGATCTGTTTCACGCTGCCGTCGTTCGACGTGGTGTTCAAGATCATCCGCGACCGCTTCGCCTACCCGAAGAACGTGCTGCGCGAGGAAGTGCTGCAGAAATACGAAATGGTCTTCAAGCACGATCGCGCCGGACGGCTGGTCGATGCGCAGGAATTCAAGCGCCTGAAGTTTCCGCGCGCCCGGTTCGCGGAGGCAGTCATCGAGGAACTGCGCACCGAGGCCGCGAACACCGTGCATTTCGAGGACGGCGAACTCCTCATCGATCACATCTACATCGAGCGGCGCATGACGCCGCTGAATCTGTACATCCGCAATGCGACGCGCGAAGAGGCCGAACGCGCCGTGCTCGACTACGGCCAGTGCATCCGCGACCTCGCAGTGACCAACATTTTCGCCGGCGACCTGCTGCTCAAGAACTTCGGCGTGACCCGTCACGGCCGCGTGATCTTCTACGACTACGACGAACTCTGCGCCGTCAGCGACTGCCGCTTCCGCGACGTGCCGCAGGCCAGCAACGACGAAGACGAGATGCGCGCCGAGGCCTGGTATCACGTCAACGACAACGACGTCTTTCCCGAGACGTTCATGCAGTTCCTGGGTTTCGATGCCCACCTGAAAGAAGTCTTCCTGAAGGTCCACGGCGAGATCCTCACCGCCGACTGGTGGCGCGGCATCCAGCAGCGCCTCAAGGAAGGGGATGTGATGGAAGTGCTGCCGTATCACCGGCATCGGGTGCGGGTGTTCAGCAGCATCTGATCCGTTTTCTTCCTGTAGGTCAGGCTTCAGCCTGACTCCTAAAAAAAGCCGGCTGAAGCCGGCCCCACAGAAGAGTCAGAGAGAAGCCTCAGGAACTCTCCAGCGCCTGCCGCAGATCCTCGATGAGATCCGCGCTGTCCTCGATACCCACCGACAGCCGGATCGTCGCCTCCGCAACACCCGCCCACGCCCGCTGCGCCGCATCCAGATCGCGCGGCATCATCAATTGGCCGGGCTGCACCAGCGACTCGGTCGACCCCAGGCTGGCGGAAATGGCGAAAAGCTGGAGCGCATTGGCGAAGCGCTCGGCGGAAACGATGTCGGTCCTGAGTTCGAAGCTGACGAGCGTGCCCATGTCGCGCATCTGGCGCTGCGCCAGCGCGTGCTGCGGATGCGACGCCAGGCCCGGATAGGACACACGCGCAACCGCGGGATGCGAAGCCAGAAACTGCGCAACCGCCTGCGCGTTCTCGCACTGCCGCTCGTAGCGCAGGAAGTATGTCTTGAGACCGCGCTGGATCAGGAACGCCGTATGCGGATCGAGCGTCGCGCCGAGCACGATGCCATCGCCGCGCATGGCATCGATCAGTTCGCGACGCGCGATGACGGCACCGCCCATCACGTCGCCGTGGCCCGCAGCGTACTTCGTCAGGCTGTGCACGAACACGTCGATGTCGAACTGTCCGTGGTTGTGGAAGCCGGCGAACGTATTGTCGAGCACGGTCAGCGCGCCGTGCTGACGGGCTGCGGCGACGATGCGTTCGACGTCGGCGATCTTGAGCACGGGATTGGTGGGCGACTCGAACACGATCAGCCGGGTCGGCGTCGCCGCGAGCGTCGCCTCCAGCGCATCGAGATCATCGATCGACAGCAAGGTGTGCCGCACACCGTAACGCGACAGCAGCCGTCGCACGACGTGGCGCGTGGGCTGGTAGGACTCCGCGAACAGCACGACGTGATCGCCCTGCCGGCACAGCGACAGCAGCGCAAGGCTCACGGCGCCCATGCCGGACGACGCCAGCAGGCAGCCGTCGCGGCCCTGCAATTCGGCGAGCGTCAATTCGAGCTGGCGCAAGGTGGGATTGGAGACGCGCGAGTACTGGAATCCTTCGCGCTCGCCGCGCGACTGGCGCTGCGATTCGGCGACGTCGTCGAAGGTGAACTTCACCGACTGGTAGATCGGCGCGACCAGCGGCCGGTTGTCGTCGGGAAGTTTGACCGCGGGAGGATGATTGACGCGGGTGCGGGCTTTCATGGGCGAAGAATCCCACACCCGGACCCTGCGTCAAGACGACGTCGAGACCTCGGCGCTGCGGCAGGGCTGCAATATCCACTGCTCCGCTTCTTCGAGGGAGAAGAAGACCCGCAGATCCTGGCGTTTCGCGCTGCTTTCGGTGAGCTGTTCGTACATCCGCGCCATGCCGAATTCCAGCTGCCGGCCGACGACGATCGCCTGGCGGCCGATATCGCTCAGGCTGTTGATGTACTGCGAGTACTCGACCATCTGGTCGTACGGAATCCGGACCTGGGCCTCGCGCAGATCCGCCAGCACGTTCATCTTCTTGCGGTACTCGGGATCGACGAGCATCACGGCCACCAGTTCGCGCAACTCGCTGACGGTGATGTCACCCCAGAGCGTCTGTCGGATCAGGTTCTGATCGTGATGAATGGAATATTTGAAAGGCATCGGATTGCACAAGATCCATCTTGCGTGGCCGGTTCGAACGACCGGCTGTCGTGGCCGCAGCATACCGCCGGCGCGCGACGCGGCGGAAATCGGCCGCTCAGAACTGTGACGCCCGACGCGAGTGTCAATGATTCCGTCACTGAGTTTCCGGAAAATTCGCGCACAATAGCCGCCAGGATTTTTCTGCGTCGAGTTCCGATCCCCTCCTCCGCGCAGCGGGGAGGAGGCGCGCGAAAGCGCGCCGGAATCCCCCAGCGAGGGGAGAGGGTCAGGGTGGGGGCCTCTTGCT